>NZ_JBFUIX010000032.1:0-62738 GCF_056401635.1 Paenibacillus sp. P4_E11
CATTAAACACATTGCTGCTGTCCGGCAGCAGGGCGACCGCATATTGCCCACTATGGAACTTACTTTGACTCCAGCTTCCTTGGAGCATGCTCCATCCGGCGGGCGTGACTCCTGCAGCTTGCTCGAAGCCCGGATTCTCAAGTAAGTTATGGTTAATGCTCAGGGACAGAGGTACCGAACGGACAATGCTCCCGTTCACCCCGATGAAGAGGTTTGCTAGTAAGTCGCCTTCCGCGGCACCGGCGGGCAAGTAAACGGAACCGGTTACGGTCGTTTTCTGGTTTCCTGTAAGTAAGACTGAACCTGGAAGCTGTATCCATATGCCAGAGGGAAGCTGGCTTGCACTTAACGATATTTGCAGGGCTTGAGAATCGTTATTCGCAATCATTACGGAAAAGGGATAGCTGCCTCCCTTGTCCATAGAAATTGCTGCCGGTTCAACTTCCGCGCTTAGCAGGTTCATGTATGGGTAATACACAGACCTAGTTACCGTTACTGGCGTACCCTTGTACTCGAAATCGATCTTTAGTTCAAATGGGTACCGACCTTCCGCGACAGGCGCGGCGATCTGGAACGCAAATGCCTTTACCGCCGCTTGACCTTTCGGAAGTAAGGCTAAAGAATGCAGCGCCGGGTCTAAGGCAAAAGAACTCGGGTATGCTAATGAAAACTGTAAATGGTCTATTTCACCCTCCGTTTCATTATGAAGTGTAACAGTCAATTCGTTCGGTTGAATCTGCCCTATGACTCGATTACCTGAAAGGTTGAATTCAATTTGCAGATCGGAACCGACGATATGCCCTAAATCCCGTCTGATTCGATCAAGCGCAGACCGCATCTGCTGTTGGTTCTCTACATTGGTTACATCGCTAACCTCATTCGTCAAATCATCGATGATTTCCAACGCTTTGATTGCGTCTTTGATCACGTGGCTCATCTTTGGTTGCGTCGTGACCAATTCATTCTGAATAGCAGTTAACCCCCTGCTAAGCTTATCTAAATTCTTCTCCCATTTCTTTTTGTCAGAAAGCGCTTTCGCTGTACTCGTGGCATCTTTTGTTTGCATAATCATCGTTTGGAACGGAACAATGCGGTATAGCAGCGCTTGTTCTGGCCCTAATTCGATACTCAATCCAGCGGTTTTCCTATCCATAGAAGCTTGAGACCCTCCATACAGGAGCTCAGCGCTATATCCCGTTGTGCCTAGCGGCACCGTCACCTGTTGAATTTCATCACTCGTATTGACCGCTGCGGCATACAGAACACCTCCATCCTTCCATAACGTCCAGCGACTATCTGCCTGCTGGCCTTCCCCGATCCGTTCCGCTCTGGAGACAACTCGGCCAAGCAAAGCCAGCTCATCCTTGATACCAATTAACCCAGGCCATAAGGTGGAATTCCGCAATTGAAAGTTCGTCTCATTGAAGGAGTAGTAAGCCAATCCTTGCGCTCCATTCACCAGCGACTGATACGCCATATTGCGTACTTCATCAATCGTCGGCAAGTAAGGGTGGTTCTGATTGTACATCGATTGAAGTACAGTCCATACCGGCTTGTTGGCCCCAGCAGCTTGCTTGCCCAACACGGTATGCTCGCCGATTAAGGAAATCGGGTTATTAGGAAGCGGATAGGCGTCCGTCGCGAAAATATCCGCTATTCTGCCTGTAGTCTCATACGCCCAAGGAATGGGGGCTTCTACCATATAGACTGGATGCTTTTTGTCAATCGTACGAATGATGCGGTAAGCATCGAGGAGCTCACCTTTCGACTTCTTATTAAGAATGGGCTCATCCATGATCATCCATGCCAGAATGGCCGGGTGATCTTTGAACATGGTGACAAATTGTTGCGTCGTCGCTGCATTTTCCTGCACTTTCATGTTGTAATACAGGGGAACCATGACCTTAAGCCCGTTCAGTTGGGCGCTATCAAGCGCCGCCTGCTGCACAGCGGCATTATTCGTCGCCACCCCCTGTACTACATTCACCCCGGCTTGGGTGACAAATGGATAATCACTTAGGCCAACATGGTAAGCTCCTACCGGGAAGAACGGGTCTCCGTTCACCATGAGGGTACCATCCTCTTGAAGCATCGTCGGTCGATCGAATCGATAAATGGTCTCTTCCGCGGATTCCAGCCACGCACCCGAGGTGTCGAGCAGCTTCACCTGAACGCGATAAGGCTCATTCATGACCATCATGGTAGGGTTRAAGGTAAACGTCATCGGGTAGGAAGCGTCAACCGTCGAATAAGTAGCGATAGTAACGCCTGTCGATTCACGATAAATGCGGCCTTCGGCGTGCATCGTATTCAATGGGCTCTCCAGGGAGTTGAAGACAGCGCTGACCTGGCCTTCGGTCACGCTAGGATAATAAATAAGTTCGTCCGTCTTCAATTCGATCATGGGCTTATGCTGTTTCAGCACAAACGAGGCGTCATCCAAATGAAGGGTCCCTGTGCCATACAATCGCAGATATATTTTTACGTTTCCTGCTTCCGGCGGTGTGTCGATCTGCATACTGATCTTTTGCCAATCGCCTGTCAGATCATCATTTGCAATGGAGAGCGTCTTGTCATATTCGACTAAATGATTAGGTGAGGTGATCTCCTGACCCTTGTAATACTCCAGCTTGAAGCCTACACCAGCTCCTTGTACCCCGGCAGCCTTTAACCATGTCGATAGTTCGTAGGTCGCTCCTTCTTCATACGCCACGATCTGAACGATCCATGGTTTTGTGTTTTGTGTCGTCTGGATCACGATCCCATTCGACCCGGTGTGTGCGGCATGGATAGATGGGGTAATTTCCGGGTTTGTCCAGCCGTTCATCGCATTCCAGTTCGCAGGTACTCCGGCCTCGAACTGCTCGAACCCGCCGTTTAGGATTAATTGGTCGCCGATAACTTGAGCGGCTGCTCTATTGGTCCCACTTGCAGCCCGCAGCAG
Source organism: Paenibacillus sp. P4_E11 (assembly GCF_056401635.1). Taxonomy (NCBI): domain Bacteria; kingdom Bacillati; phylum Bacillota; class Bacilli; order Caryophanales; family Paenibacillaceae; genus Paenibacillus; species Paenibacillus sp. P4_E11. The sequence goes on from NZ_JBFUIX010000032.1 coordinate 2,945, forward strand.
CAGTATGAACAAACAGAGAGTCATTATAACTCGAAGCCGGGCACCTAGCGACCGCTTCACAATACTGGACTGTGGCATGTTACATCCTCCCGATAATTAGTGCTTCCCTTGTACCTTCGCATACCATTCGCGAACGCGTTTGGTCACTTCTTCGCCTCCGCTTCGATACCATTCCTTTACAAAATCGTCGAACTTTTCGATTGGGTATTCACCAATTACGATTTTCGTCATGACTTCCTGGAATAAGGTATGGTTTTGAATATCAGCATAACCAGCGTATACACTCGCAGGAAGTCCGTCGCCGGCAATCGATTTTGCATACGGTTGATTATCGATTACAATTTGATCACGCTGTTTTAAGATTTTCGTAGTCCGTTCATCGAGTCCGCTAGCCGCCTCAATCTTAAGCTGCAGCTTTATATCGTCCAGGCTGAATATGAACGTATGTGGAATTTTGGCCGTATTCGTATCGAGATTAAGAGGTAAGAGCTTCTTCTTGCCATCGACTACGGTATGATCTACACCCTCTACGCCATATACGATCTCTTCCTGGTTAGCCGGATTGTTGTACCAGTCCAATATTTTCAGAGCGTTGATAACCGTCCCTTCTCCTTTGTTAGCGATTACAAATTCTGGACGATTAATCCGCGTTTGCGTGATGAAGCCATTGTACCCGGCGACTTTGGGTACCGGCAAAGCTACTAAGTTAGCGTCTTTGTTGAGCTTTAGAATACTATCGATTTGCCCGGGAGTATTCTTATTGATATGGAACCAAGCCCCTACCCGGTCTGAATTCAGTTTGGCCGTCCAGTCCGCCGCTTTGTTCAAAAAGGTTTCGTTGTCCAGCCATTTTTTCTTGTACATCTCTCTCAAATTAGCAATGGCTGCTTTCATATTCGAGCTTACTCCTGAATAGGTGATCTGCCCATCATACATGTCCCACATGGGGAACCCTTCCCACATAGCTACACCATACATACCGAACAATACATCCATCCAACGACCGAACTCTCTACCGGAAATCGGTATTTCATCATTCGGATTGCCATTGCCATTAGCGTCTTGCGTAAGAAATGCCTGTAAAACATCGTCGAATTGTTCCTTCGTTGTAGGAACCTGCTTGCCCACGCGATCCAGCCAATCTTTTCGTATGAAGGCACCATAACTCTCGTAAAGCTCCACACGTGGGATGTAGTATATTCTTCCTTTTCCTGACGGATCTGCCGTTCTCACAACGTTCCAAATCTCCTCGGGTATACGCTTCCAAATATTAGGCGCGTATTTGGGCAAATAGTCAGTCAAATCCGCCAAAGCGCCTTGTTTGATCAACGTCCCCTCAATCCCTTGCCAGGGCAGGAACACGTCCGGCAGTTCGTTACTGGCGATACGCGTGTTCAAGCGCTGCATGTAAGCCGTCCCCCCCTCCCAGGGTACTAATGGTGACGTATAGCCGACCCCCACCTTCTCAATCATCCACTTGGAGTAAGGGGAATCTTTCTTGATCGCATTCTTGAAATTCCCGGAATTGCCCCATATTTCGATGTAAGGTGTTTCCTTGGGCTTTTCCATTGCAGTAGCTTTCGGCGTCTCTCCGGAAGATTGGCTTCCAGAATTGGAGCAACCTGCGAGAGTCGATACGGTTAATAGCAAGCCGAGGAACAGCTTACCGGTGCTGCTTTTTAGATAAGTGTGCATTACATTGTCCCGCCCTTCTTGGTATATGGTAAACAGTTGCAGTAACTGCGTACACCGGTCCTATCATTTCACAGAGCCTAACATAGCGCCTTTCACAAAATGCTTCTGCATGAACGGATAAACAAGCAAGATCGGCAATGTGGCAAAAATAATAGTTGCCGCCTGCAAGGTATGATTATTGTACGGTAACACCATTCCTAGTCCCCCGGACACCAGATCTACATTGACCACGTATTCTCTAAGCTTTAATTGCAGCGGATATAAGGATGGATCCTCTATGAACAATAAGGGATGCAGGAATTGATTCCAGATGCCTACCGCATAAAAAATGCCAAGTGTAGCCAATACCGCTTTCGACGATGGAAGTACAATTTTAAATAATAACTGAAAATAATTGCAGCCTTCTATTTGCGCAGCCTCTTCCAATTCTTTGGGCAGCCCCTTGAAAAATGTCCTCATAATAATAAGGTTAAAAGCCGAGACCGTATAAGGAACAATAAGCACCCAGAATGAGTTGTACAAGCCGTAAGAACGAAGCGCCAAAAAATAAGGAATAATCGGGTAGCGAAAAATCATCGTAATCACGATCATAATCATCAATATTTTGGCTAATTTAAATTCGGTTTTCGCTAACGGGTAAGCGAACAATGATGTAACCAGCAAACACAAACCGGTGCCTGCTGCCGTGACGATAACCRTAATAAGAAACGAGTTCCACAAGGGCCCCTGCTTCAGAACATAGTGCCAGGATTCCAGCGTAAACTGTACAGGCCAAAAGTAAACTTTTCCTTGATCGACGGGTGTGGGTCCGCTTAAGCTCGTAGCCAATACTTTCACGAATGGCATAAGCATCAGGATGGAAAAAAGTCCGAGAACGATTGCGTTTACATACCGGAAGATAACATCGCCTTTGTATTCATGTACTCTGCTCACTACCACATACTCCCTTCCTCCTGGTATTTTCTCGCCAAGCTGTTGAAGCTGAACACCAACATAAATCCAATCAACGATTGAAAAAGACCGATCGCGGTTGTTGAGCTGTATTGCCCTTGCGTGATACCGACTCGGTATACGTATGTATCGATTACGTCTCCCACCGGAAAAGTCAAAGGTGTCAGCAGGTTATAAATTTGCTCGAAGCTTAAATCCAAGAAGCCGCCTATATTGAGCAAGAGCAGTACGATGATGGTAGGAACAAGCAAAGGCAAGGTAATCTTAACCATCTGCCTCAGTCTGCCCGCTCCGTCCACCATCGCCGCCTCGTACAGCTCGGGATTGATGCCACTGATTGCAGCAAGCAAGACGATCGTTCCCCAGCCGGCCTCTCTCCAAATGCTTGTTATAATCACGATGGGACGAAAAAACGCCTCACTCTGCATAAACAAGAAGGGCTCGAATCCGAATATTCCGCGAATCGAATTGACAACCCCCGATGTGGAAAGAAAATCAAAGGTAAGCGCTGAAATAATGACCCATGAGAAAAAGTGAGGTACGTAATAAATCGTTTGCAAGGTTCTTTTGTAAATCAAGTTTTTAAGTTCATTAAACATTAACGCCAATACGATCGGAACAGGAAATACGAAGAGGATGTTGTACAAACCGATGATCGCTGTATTTTTCAACACTCTCCAAAATTGCGAATAGGCGAACAGCGATTCGAAATGTTTAAAACCTACGAATGGACTGGCCACTATCCCCTTAAACACCATATAGTCCTGAAAMGCTATAATAATCCCCGCCAGCGGGATATACCGAAACATAATCATAAAGACTACACCCGGAAGGACCATCAAATAGAGCTGCCAATATTTACGAAAATTTTTTGACCACCCTTCCTTACCTCCATATGCCTTATTTGCGGTCAGCAATATCGTTCACCCTGCTTTCTAGTTGTTGTCTTACTCCATTTCCACYACGTCATTTATCTTATCACCCGTGTTTTCCATGCGTAATGAGACATTCTTTAGCATTTAGTAGGACACTTGTTAGTATGCGCTTTCAATAATCTTGTCGCCCAGAACATTATCTTCTATAATGAGGCAAGAAATGAGGAGTGCACATGCTGCGTCGTTTATGGAAAAACGTGCTATACATCGGTTTTTCAAAAAAACTGTTCTTATCCTTCTTATTCCTATGTGTCATTCCGATCCTCATTGTGATCCAGCTCTTGTATTCGCAGGGGAAGAGCACCATACAAAACGCTTCTACCGATTTCATTCAACTATACGTGTCCCAGCTGAACACGACGATCAACAACTACGTTTTGCAGGTCGATTATACGTCCCGTACTTTGTTCAGCGACTATGCTATGCTTGCCTATTTGCAGAAAGAGTCCACATATTCAACCGGAGCTCGCATCGACCACAACTTGTCCATTTCTCGCCAATTGCTGCGGTTTGCCGACCAACTGCCTTTTGTCGAAGGCGTCATGATCATTAGTAATGAAGGCAACGCCTATTCCACAGGAAATATGAAGATAGAATCCGATATCGCTTTGCTGTCCAACCAACGTTGGTACCAGGAAGTGATTCAAGCGGGCGGACAGCTTACGTTGACCCCCCACTATGGTCAAACAACGCTCAAGGAACGGGAGTTTGACGTATTTACAGCAGGACGTCTTATTAAAACGCAACAAGGCGAGCAAGCGGGCATTATTTTATTCGAGCTTTCCTCTCGCAGTCTCATATCCCTGGACGCTCATTTATTCAACCTCAGCCAGCAGTATGAAGCCCAAGTACTTGTACACAACAAAAACGGGGAGCTCCTATTCGATATTATTCCGGAGTATGCGGGACCCGATGTGCCAATACATACTGCGTCTTCTAACTCGGGCGGCTCGATATTAAGCACTACGAATCGTTCCCCGGCAACAGGCATCAGCGTCACCATTCATATACCGGAGAACAATCTGTACAAAAGGCTGGAACGCTATAAAAACCTTTCACTTCTTGTCACTCTGGTCGTTTTGATGCTTATTGCTCCTGCTTCTATCTGGATCAGCTATCATATGACGAAACCGATACATCGACTGATCTCAAGTATGAAGCACGTAGAGCAAGGCCGTTACCCCCTCATTTCACCTTCGACCAGGAGAGACGAATTCGGCGTGTTGACCCGTCATTACAACGATATGATTCTGAAAATCAAGCATCTGATCGAGGATGTATATACGTCCAAAATCAAACAGAATGAAGCCCAATATTTAGCCTTGCAAAACCAGATTAATCCGCATTGGCTGAACAATACCTTAGAATCGATCCGCATGGAAGCGCAACTGAAGCAATCTCCTGAAGTCGCTGAAATGATCAAAAAGCTCGGAAAGCTATTTCAACTCGCGTTGAACAAATCGAAACAACCGAATCGAATACGTGACGAAATCGAATATATCGAAACTTATATTGCTTTGCAAAATATACGCTTCGATAATCGTTTCCAGCTTCACGTTGCACTGGATGAGCAGCTTTACGATGTCCGCTTCCCCAGGCTTGTGTTCCAGCCCTTGATTGAAAACAGCATCATTCACGGTTTTCTCAAGCATGATCGGAATTACCATATTTATATCGAAGGCAGCTGTCGCGGCAGTGAATGCGTAGTTAGGATTCGGGATGATGGGGAAGGAATGACGGAACAGCAAGTGCAGCTAATTCGTAATTTGATACAAAATCGCGAGATTGATCACACGCCATCGGAATCATTAGGATTAAAAAACATAAGTACCCGCCTGCTTCTTCATTATGGTGAAAACCTTCGTATAACGATCGAATCGGAACCAGGCCAAGGAACAACGATCTCATTCTATTTTCCCCATTAACTAACAATAAGTGCTGGAGGTGTGGGTCCATCATGTACAAAGTAATATTGATCGATGACGAGAACAAGATCACGCAAGGATTGAAGATGATCATCGATTGGACGCGGCTGAACTGCACCGTTGCCGGGGTCGCTTATAATGGCCAAATGGGCTTGCAACTAGTCGAAGACACGCAGCCCGATATTGTCATTACAGACATTAAGATGCCCTACATGGATGGACTGGAAATGATCGAGGTGCTGAATCAAAAGGCATCGCCTATTCACTTTATCGTCCTTAGCGGGTATTCCGATTTTCAATATGCACAAAAAGGCATCCAGTTAGGGATTAGCAATTTCATTCTTAAACCGGTGAACGAACAAGAGTTGGAGAACAGCATTCTAACAACAATAACTAGAATTGAAGCTAGGAGGAACGAGCAGGAGAAACTCGCAGCTCTGCAAGCTCAATCCATTCTGTATACGGCACTATTCAATAAGCAAGCTATGAGCGATACCTCCGTAAAACCTCAGCAGCAGTCAGGCATGATCCAGGACATTAAAAAGTACATTGACGAGCATTATACTGAAAATATCACCATTGTTTCTGCTGCCGAGCATTTTTATCTTAATCCGAGCTACTTAAGCCAGCTCTTCAAGAAAAAAACAGACGATACGTTTCTAAATTATGTAACAAATACACGTCTGGAAAAGGCCAAGAGCTTATTGCAGGAAACCGATCTCAAGGTGTATGAAATCAGCAGTCAGGTCGGATATAAGGATCCCAAATATTTCAGCAAAATATTCGAGAAAAAAATAGGCGTTAAGCCGAGCGACTACAAAATCAACCATTAACCTTGATTGATGTCCAGAGCTCATCCGATGAATATCCTTCTCTACATCAAACGCGGTCCGGATCTTTCACCTTATCCAATCTGTAAACATATAGGCCTCATATGCTGCTTCAAGAACCAGCATAGAGGCCTCACAACCAGGAACACTGGTTAGAGAGTCCCCTCCTTCGTTACGCCCTTGAAGGCCTAACTCCCGCTAGGTCACTCCTGGCTTCGACTGTAAATTCCTCGTTCGCTATAATGGTGCCAACTTCGATCTCATATTCTTCTCCAGGAGCAAGCGTGAAGGGCACCTGTTGCACGGCCAGCTTGACGTTGCTGCTCGTATGCAGCTGAATAACCCCGTTCTCCACGTTCCTGCCTTCATTGCGAATCCCCAGCGTGAGCCTCTTCTCCCCTCTATACGGATAGGTTAAGCTTGTGAGGATCTTGGGTGGATTCACATCTCTGTCGGCATCGATCAAGCCAATCGTACTCATTTCTCTCCGCTTATATCCATATTCGTACGCTTCCGAATGTTCTTGAACAGTGATTTTCCCCCACTTGGCATCCTCGAAGTCACTCGGCTGGGCGGTGAAGTTCTTGTCGAATAGCCACGCTCCTTTGCCAGCCGACCATTCCAAGGCGATATCCCGCCGCGAATCGAGAATAGCACTTAACGCTTCGTTCGTCGGATGGATGAGTACGCCGTCATCATACATTTTCTTTTGGTTCTCATCTCGCATGTCGTAATAGTAACGAAACCACACCTTGGCACAAAATACATTTTGCGAGATGTGGGCTGCGCCAACCATCGGGCGATTGTCCTTGAACATCTTATCAATGTGGCGCAGCTCTGGATACCGATCCACGTAAGGACTCTCACTTGCATTCAGTGTAATGCTCATATCCCGGTCTTGGCGCCAGGACGTTGCAGCCTTGTAGAAACTCTGCTTCAGTCCTTCATACGCACGTCCCCAGAAAAACTTGGTATGCGCGATACGGCTGTCCACGGTAACCGCAGGATAGCACTTGACGAATACATTGTTCTTCACGACAAAATCTACACCGCCACCCAGGAAAACCGCGCGGCCGACCTCCAGGAAGAAGTTGTCTTCCATCACAGTTCCTGATAACCCGTCATCATTGTAAATCCCCATCGTTCCAATACCGACTCCGCCGAGATGATGGATGAAGTTGTGGCATACCCGATTACCGCGATAGGTCAGGTCACGTCCACTGTAGATGGCACCGGCATCGCCTGTCTCCATGCACACACTATAAATCTCATTATGTTCCATGACGATGTCATTGCCCCAATACAGAATCGCGATATGTGGCAAGTCATGTATTAGATTATGCGTCGCATGAATCCCGACACCCTTCATATGGATAGCCGGGTAATAGCAGCGGCTCCATCTGCCAATACGATAGATATGATTGTTCGTAATCTCGAATTCACTGGACGTAAGGGTTACACGATCTCCGCCGTACGCAATGATCCCCCCGTCGCCGCAATCGTGAATCGTACTATTACGAACTGTATTGCGCGCGCCGCCTTCGATATGAATAGCCGTATTCCCAATATGACGGAATACACACCGATCAATCATCAGATCGGTCACCTCGTCCGCGTGCAGCGCATTGCTGCGGGTACATTCGAAGGTTAAGCCAATGAACGACACGCGCTTGCAGCCGTCCAGCTTGCAGATCGGCGTCTCCAGCATCGATAAGAGAAGCTCATCGTCCCCGCCCATCGTATCCGGGTAGAAGTACAGCTTGTTGTTCTTGCGATCGATATAATAATCCCGTGGATAACGGACCTCCTCGAGAATATTGAGGAAATAAAAGCGCTGCTTCAATCGAAAAGGTGAAACCGCATAAGGCGAATGCGTCAATATATGCTTGCTGCGCAAGTCGATAGACTGAACGTGCTCGTAGGATGCCTTCCAATCAAAGCTCCAATACCCATGGATCCAAAGATCTTCAGCTTCCGCCCAAGCAGCCGGACGTTCATCTTGGTAATAAAAGCCCTTCTCCGGCACTCCTGCCATTTCTTCCAATTCATTAACGCGGCCTTCCTCAAATCCAGTGATGTTGAGATGATTGCCCCGCTTCGGATATTGCGAGAGATACAGCGGTGCTCCATTCCAGAATGGCTCCGCATGAGAAGGAGCTGGCTCGCGTCCGAACCCACGTGAGACTATACGTCCAGTATCATCAATCTCATTGGACGCCAGATCGCATACCCGCACATGCTCCCTCGCTTCCGGCTCAAGCCGATTCAGAATGCTCGGATCTTCAACCAAGTGCCATTGCGTGATACGCTTGCCTCCAATTAGACGAACACGCCCTTCTCCACGTACAACCAGATCCTGGTACTCGTCATTAAGCTCCAAGGTTGACGCTATATAGTAGTTGCCCTCAGCAAGCACAATCTCCGATTGGCCATCTGCCCCTCGACACGCGGCAAGAGCTGATAGCAACTCATCCGAACAGGTTACGTGATAAACTTGTTTTTCTCCCATGATGATCACATTCCTTTATGTCGTTAAGTAAGATACCCATCACACCATTAACGCACAGTGAACCGATACTTCGCCTTGAACACAGCCTCGGCACCTTCGCGGCGGACCATGACGCCCCAGCGTGTCCAGTCGAGCCGATGCTCATAGCCGCGGAAAATATACACGGTCGTGCCCGGGCTGCCTTCCATATGAAGCGTTAGCGTCTTGTCTGGCAGCTCCCAGCTGATCTCCCAGTCGCCGTCGACCTGGCAGCTTGCCGTGTCCAGCATGAGCTGGTAGCCGTCCGCGTCGCCTGGCTGCTCTGTCGGCTCCATCTGCAGCTCATGCCGAAGCTCGCCGGAGCAATGGAAGAACCAGTCGAAGACATGCTGTTCGCCTGCTTTTTCTGGCGCCGCCTTCACCGTGAACTCGTCATGCAGCCGATCCGGCTCCAGCCTCAGGGAGCGCTCGAATCGGTAGCCCGGATACACATCGTCAGCTGCGGCACGAATCGCATTGTTGTCCCGGTCGAACTCGAGCAGTTGGCCAGTCGGCCGGTTCGGCTGATTCAACCGATCGATCATAAGCGAATTGTGCGCGATCGTCTTGCGCTGCCATTCGCGGAACAAGTCTGAGCCGTAGCCGCTGTTCGATATGTCCCGTGACAGCAGCCCGTCCTTTAGGAACAATTCGAAGTTCATAATATCCGCATGAGAATGGCCGCGAAGAATAAAGCCGTACTTCAAGAACACCGAAGCTTCCCCGCTGCGCAGCATGGCAAAATGCATGTTCGGATCGCACACCGACCGCCCATCTGGGAGCCCTTCGCCAGTCACCGGGGCCGCTTCCCATTCCTGCCGCCAGCTGCTTCCGAACAAGAGCCGCGCCATCCCGCCGACATTCGGCGCAGGGTCCGAGCCTTTGGCTGGGCCCGATTCCTCATAGCACTGCGCCAGTGCATAGCGGAATGGCGCCTCGTCGTAGACGTTGCGAATCCATTCATACTGCTGGGCATAGTTGCGGAAGCCAAGCAGCGGCCAGCCGTCGTTCGGGCTAGGAAACTGCCCATTCGCGAACGAGAAAGGCACCGGATACCGGTACATCCTTAGCAGCGCATCTTCCATCTCTGGGAATTCGTATCCGTATATTCGGCAGAACGCGAGGTAGTAAGTCATTCCCTCCGCGCAATAGAAATGATAATGGAACGAGCCCTCGTACCAGACACCGGACTTGAGCAACCCGTCGTTCAGCTTCTTCTTGATGCCGTATTCGCCTTCTGCTGCACGTTCGCACCAGACGGGTTCGTCGAAGAACAGGCCGATCATGCCCGCCGCCGCTTTCATCCAGATGATGATATTGGGTGTCACGCCGACCTTTTCAATCAGAAACGCCGCTTCCGGAATGAAGAACCGTTCCTTCCATTTCCCCAGCTCCGCCGCTGTTAATTCGCTCTTCACCAGCTCCAGTCCATTAAGCAGCCAGATGACGGCAACCCCGTCGGTCAGATCCGTGCCGCTGAAGCGTCCCTCCTGGTTGGGAGGTGTCCGAACGCCGAACGTGCCGTAGTGGTCGCTGAGGAAGTTAACAACCTTACGAATGTATGTAAGATACGATTGTTCGAAGTAGATGTTGTACAGAGCAGCCGCCTGGAACACGTGCGAACAAGCCGACGTGCGGAATATGTAGCACCAGGCGTCGTTAGCCTCCTGGTCGTTCCGAATCTTACCGCAGCTGCTGCATACATGCTCTTCCGGCTTTTGCGGATCGAACACGAGCGAAGCGAAGCAGTGCGCGCAGAAGTAATGGTGACCCCAGCCAGCTACCCGGGCCGCATCATCTTCATATGCAGCGATCCAGCGGTCGGTATCTGCCTTCGCTTTAGCCGCAATTTGCCCTGCCCATGCCTCTTTGCCGATTTTAGCCCTTACGTTCTCCCAATCTCGTACCAATTTTATTGCGCTGTTCATCGTTACCCTCTCCTTTGGATAATATGAGGCCGCTATTGTGCCGATTTCCTTTGCAACATGGTTAAACTTGGCTATATTCAGTTTCATTCTAAGGAAAAATGTAAGCGATTTAAATTCGATAAATTTGACTTTATATTAGCTATTCCGCACATTCCGAGACTGCCCATTTCGTATACGACTGTTGTACGCGAGATGCTCGATCCCGAACGGAAACTGCCATCTTCATATCCACTGACAATTCCCACTCCTCGCCACTTTGTATGCTGTACTTCCCTAGCATCTGGAATATATTAGGTTTTAGCTTACAACGCCCCTCCCCCATGGTAAAATCATGAAGATAATATTAAAAAAAGGAATGAGTGAGCGCAATCTATGGTGAAGTTTATTAGGTTTGCCCCGAACTTTTTGATTTCGTTTATGGTTTTATGGCTAGTATCAAATTCACTAGTTTATGCAGCAGAATCTACTAAAAGCCCTGTTGGCTGGTCGGATATCGGCCTCGGTGATGGGATTAGCCTTGCAGTAAAAGAGGACGGAACCGTTTGGGGTTGGGGAGGCAATACTTACGGCCAACTTGGTAACGGTGAGTTCGGATCTGGCAAGAAAGCTACTTCACCTGTTCAAGTTAAAGGTCTGATCGATGTGATTGCAGTTGCCGCGGGTCAGGGTAATTCATTGGCCCTTAAAAAAGACGGGACAGTCTGGGCATGGGGCAGCAATCGTTACGGAAATATCGGAGACGGCACGATATCTACATATGATAAATCAGGAGCCATCCTTGCTAATAACGATAAGCACACCCCGGTTCAAGTTCCAGGGTTAACTCATGTCAAACAAATTGTACTGGATTGGGTTAACAGTTACGCTGTAACACAAGATGGTACTCTATGGGCATGGGGAGAGTTTTATGGCGCCAAACCTATTCAATTAACACAATGGAAGCAAGTGGCCTCTATTTCAGTTGGCTTCGCTTCAGATCTTCTTGTCTTAAAACAAGATGGGACAGTATGGCAGCTGGGGACAATCGACGGCACCGTGTACAATGGTCAAAAGATTCAACCAAAGAAGAGTCCTCAGCAGGTTCAAGGCTTATCCAATATTATCGCCATTGCAAACGGTGCAGGATGTTACTTCGCGCTTCAGAACGATGGTAGCGTATGGTCATGGGGGATTAACCGTAAAGGTCAATTAGGTGATGGAACCTATACAGACCGTTCTCAACCTGCCAAGATTAATGGGATCTATGATGTGATTGATATTCAGGCTACAGCTGGCGGACCTCTTTACTTAAAACGAGATGGCACGGTCTGGGGAAATGGACATAACTCTGGCGGTCAATTGGGCATCGGATCGTATGAGGATAAGAATGTTCCCGTACAGGTAAAGGATCTAGTCAAAATCAAAAAAATTACTGCCACGGGAATAAATTCTCGAGCTATGGCTATTCGACAAGATGGTGTTCTATTCTCATGGGGGAGCGGCTTTACAGGAGATGGAACAGAATGGTGGAGCACCACGCCTAATTGGATCAAAAGCAATGACTCTGAAGTGCTTGATACGGATCCCATACTAGTTAAGGCCAATGGCCAGGGATTGTATTTTGACCAACCTCCAATGACGATTAACGGGAGAACTATGGTTCCATTGCGCAAAATATTCGAATCTATGGGAATTGATATTACATGGGATCCATCGACTTCCACTGTCCAAGCATCCAAAGGAAGCACTACGGCAAAACTAACCATAGATAATCAAGTTGCAATAGTAAATGGAGAGTATATCCAATTAGATTCACCACCCGTGATCATCAATGATCGTACGTTAGTTCCAGTTCGCTTCATAGCCGAAACTTTCGGAGCTGACGTAGGCTGGGATCAAACAACAAAAACAGTTTCCGTTATTCTTGACGGGTCTGTTCCGGCAAGCTATATCCCGACGTCTCTGATCGTACAAGTCGTGCCATCGCAAAACCCTGAAGTCATGGCAATCCTAATGAAGCCCTTGGAGAAGTTACTGGGTGACCGTATCGGCATTCCTGTTAAAATCTCTGTATCCACTGACTACAACACCGTTATTGAAGCGATGGCTTCCAAGAAAGTAGATATCAGCTTCCTGTCACTCAATGCTTACGTCGCCGCACATGACACAGGTAAGTCTGTTGATGTGCTTCTACAAGCGCTTCGATACGGAATTGACGATGTTACGGGTCAACCGACCACAGACCTTGTCAATTTCTATAAATCAATGATTCTCGTCAAAGCCGACTCCCCCTTTCAAACCATCGTAGACCTGAAGGGTAAAAGAGTCGGTTGGCAAGCAACCTCTTCCGCTTCCGGTTACGTTTATCCCGGTGCACTGCTGAAGCAGAACGGCATTGACCCGCAAACCGATGTGCAGGGAAGCTCTTTTCAGGGCCATGACAGAGCCGTCCTCGCCTTACTAAACGATCAGGTCGATGCAGTTGGCGTGTTCCAGGACATTCGTACCGTAATGAAGGATATGCCCAATATTATGAGCGATACTCGCATTCTTGCATTCTCGGACGAAATCCCTAACGACACGATTTCCGTACGATCCGATATGGACCTCACTTGGAAGAAGAAAATCCAGGATGCATTCATCACTGTTGGTCAAGACCCGTGGGGTCAGCAGGTTATCAACAATGCTTTTGCGCATAAGGGCTACATTGCCTCCGAAGACAAAAATTTCGATAACTTCCGTGATGTGAAAAAATTAATGGGTATGCAATAATCACGTAGGGGCTTTCCTATAATTCATACTAAAAAGGCACGCTCTCAGTGAGTCGTGCCTTTATTTCCTTGAATTATAATATTGCTTATCTATACGTAGTTGTTGCTTTAGAATTCGATTGAATAATCCTTTTCCGATTTCGCCTGTTCCTTTCGAAACTGCTGTTCGCAATAGTTGCCCGTCATGCAAAGTCTTTTCATAGATTTTATCGTTGCCATTTTGACGAACCATTACCCAGCCATCACGTCTTAGGAAATTCTCTAAATCGCCCCAACTAGGCATGGAACATCCCTGCAACCGATTCAACATTGTCTTCTAATAAGACACGTAAGACATAGGGTGCATGTTTATGGCGATTGGGTGTATTGTAGTACCGGGAATAATTATTCTCATAATCCACCGCATATTCAATCAAATTTCTTGCCAATTCATATCTAAGCTCTTCGAGTGTCTGCCCGTCAGCAACAATATCCTCTATTTGCTCAATGGATCCTGCATATCGCCCATCCTCATCTTGCTCATATTCGAATGTCAATTCATATACCGAGAGCAGTTCCTTCATCTGCTGTTTAGAAATAGCCATAATGACATCTCTATTTCGTTTAACCGCTTGAGGCTTCTCTCGTACGATCGTATCGATAAACTCACCAAAGTTTGCTCTAACATCAGTCGCGTTAAGAATAGTTTGCATAATCAACCCTCCTCACCTCCATTGTATATAATTATGTACATAATGTACACTCTGTAGTATATTCATTTTTTTCAGATACCATTCTCCATAAAATTCGATTTCGTGCTCGCCATCTCTATCCCCTGATCCTACACACCTCTATTTGCTTCTGCTTCTATTTTCATTCTATACTTCTAGAGTAGACATTTCTCCAACGCACGGCACTTATACAGCATACATCCCACAAGTATTGAAAGGCGGTTCTCTCTTGCGGCTCCTAGGACAACTCGTCACGAAACACCCGAAAGTCATCATTGCTGCTTGGATCCTCATCTTTGTCGTCCTGTCCATCTTCGCTATACGATTACCTGATAAGCTTAAGGGTGATGGCTTTTCCATTCAAGGGGAGCATACGAAGGTGATGGCGGAGCTGACGAGCACCTTCAAGCTGCCCAGCCATTCTATCTTTATTGTGTTTCATGGGAAAAGCGATCCAGAGATTGCGGCCATTATGGACAAGCTGAAGAACTCCAACGTCGTACAAACGGTGGTCTCTCCTCTCACCTCACCTGAGCAGCACAAGGCGAATATCTCCTACGCGGCTCTACATTTCGATGATCAGGTCCAGGATATGTCACAGGTGGTCAAATCCCTTCGCGGGCTGCTGGCTGATGAGAAGAATGTAGCGGTTACGGGCGGGCCGGTGGTGTCAAATGACATCAATACCGCGAGCCAGAAAGACTTAGCCAGCGCCGAAGCGATCGGCCTGCCTATAGCCCTGATCGTCCTGCTCTTTGCATTCGGATCCGTAGTGGCCTCGATCTTACCGATCATCATTGGGGCATTCACAATCGTCGCGACTTTCGGCATTATGACTCTACTAGGGGACCATGTGGATCTGTCCATCTTCGTGATGAACATTGTGCCTATGCTGGGACTAGCCCTCAGTATTGATTTTGCCCTGCTGTTCATCAATCGCTACCGGGAAGAGCGCCAACAGTCTTCGGTCGTGGATGCGATCCAGACGACGATTGGGACTGCCGGACGTTCGATCCTGTTCTCTGCACTATGTGTCATGATCGGACTGGGGGCCATGGTCGTCATCCGGGTCAAAATTTTCGAAAACATCGCGCTGGGCGGCACACTTGTCGTCGCGATGGCCGTGCTCGCCGCACTCACCTTATTGCCTGCGCTGATCTGCGTCCTGAAGGATAACCTGAACAAGTGGACCCTCATTCGGGTGAAATCGACCAGTGGTAGTGCGTGGAATCGACTGGCTAAGTTCGTCATGCGATATCCGGTCCTGATCGCCTGTACAGCTCTGGTGCTGCTCGGGGTAGGGCTTATTCCAGCGAAGGATATGAAGCTAGCGATCCCTCAGCTGGAGTCGCTGCCACACTCTTATGAATCGCGGGTTGCTTTCGAGGATCTACGAGCGCAGTTCGACTTAGGCCAACATGCCGTCGTCTATATGCTGGCCGAGCGTCCAGCGGGCTGGAAGGATGACACGGGCCTAGCGAAGATCCTGGACATGCAGCACCAGCTTACGGCTGACTTACGAGTGAAGAGCGTCTCTACCATCTTCACGGAATCGAAGATCGATTCTGTAGAAGCGTGGAAGCTCGCCTCGGCTTCGCCGCAGGCCGCAGCCAAACTAACGCCCTTGCAGGAAGCCTTCATCCAGGGCAATCAGCTGTTCATTCCCGTCACCCTGCAAGCGAACAGCACTTCAACCGAAGCGAAGGAATTCCTGCATACCTGGATGGACCGAGATCTAGGGGTTCCCTTCCGGCTAGGGGGGGATCCCAAGTTCAATCAGGAAATATTCGACGAGACGTTCAACAAGATTGGGATCGCCATCGCGATCATCATGGTCGCGACCTTCTTCATCTTGATGCTGGCTTTCCGTTCCCTGCTGATTCCGCTGAAAGCGATCCTGATGAACGTCATCGGTCTCGGCTCCACATTCGGGATTCTGGTCTATATTTTCCAATACGGGCACTTCGGCATTGAAGCGACGTCGCTCGCCCTGATCATTCCGGTGATCGTCTTCTGCCTCGTCTTCGGACTCAGCATGGACTATGAGGTATTCCTCATCTCGCGTATTCAGGAGGAGTATGAGAAGGGCAGCGACAATACGCAAGCGACGATTAATGGACTTACTTCTACGAGTAAAATCATTACCTCGGCTGCGCTGATCATGATCGTCATCACCGGTGCATTTGCCTTCACAGACGTCGTACCGGTCAAGCAGATCGGTGTCGGGATCGCCATCGCGGTAGCCATCGACGCGACCATCATCCGCCTCATGCTCGTCCCGAGCCTCATGAAGCTGCTGGGGGACTGGAACTGGTGGCTGCCATTCCGGAAACGGAAGGTGCGGGCCAAGCATTAGGCCGTATTGCCTGCTTGACAGCTCGCAGAACTTCCGGTAGAGTGAGAACTACTTAAAACCCACATTTCGCGTGATGTGCGAAATGTGGGTTAAATAACCGCTTACGACGGAAGCACCCGTAAGAGAAGGCCTTAGGCCTATCTTGTGGGTGCTTCTTTTTGTATGCCGCCGACATTCATTTCACCTAATTGAAGGAGGAAAAGACACATGCTCACCAGGAAAATGCTTGCCGCTCTGCTCGCCGCCGTACTGCTTGCCTTCACCGCCGTCCCCCTATCCGCATCCGCCGCTTCTATCGAGTTCACCGCTACCGTCAAGTCGTCGCTGGATAAGACGATCGCGAAAGCGGACAGCGGGCAAGCGGACAAACTTAACGCTCGGTACGACGAGCTGCTGAGGCTCCTGCAGCAGGATGACGAGCTCGACACCCAGATCAAGAACCAGCACACGATCAACACAGAGCAGGCAGCCGCTATCGCCAAGCAGATCAAGCTGATCGACAGCGAGAAGCTGAACAAGCTGAAAGCCGACCTCGAAGAGAGGAAGGAGAAGTACAAGCCGCTATTCGCCAGCTATACCGACCTGAACAAGCAGATTGAGCAGGCACGGCAACTGAAGAACAAACCCTTGACCGAGATGCTGCGCTTCCAAGCTAGCATTGTGAAGCTAGCCGTCCAAGCGGCACGCGCCGAGATCAAGGCCAAGGAGGAGCCGTGGCAGACGGCCAAGGCTAACAACGCCAAGCTGGTCAAGAAGATCAAGGGCAAGCTGGACGACGCCGACCCGATCAAGGAGCAGATCAAAGCCAAGCAAGGCGCTATCCAAATCGCTGAGCGCGGCCTCTCCCCTCTATGGAGCACCTTCAAGCAGGTGGCCAAACAGGGCGATGTCCACAGTACGCTCGATACGCTCTCCTCGCTAGTCTCCCTCTCGGGACAAATCAACGATGAGAAGCAAAAGATCGTCACACTGGAGACTAAGGTCCGCGATATTCACGCTGCGGCTAAGGCGCTGATTCCTTAATGCAGGAAACCCCTCAGCACCATTGTTGCTATGCAACGGCGGTGCTGAGGGGCTTCTAGTTTTTAATTTTTAATGACCCAGCGGTACAGATAGACCAAGACCTTCAGCAATACGTTGTCCGTATTCTGGATCTGCCTTATAGAAGTGACCGATTTGACGCAATTTGATATCGTCTCGCTCAACAGGCTTCATAGCCCCAACAATGTTAGCAACTAGACGAATACGCTCTTCATCGCTCAGCAGACGGTACAAGTCGCCGGCTTGTGTGTAATGATCATCATGATCGTAAGCGACACTGTCCGCATCCCCAGACACGGGGAATGGGGCGATTTTGTTGGCCGGGGTTTGTGTCGCACCGCCGAAGCTATTCGGCTCGTAGTAGGTGCCAGAACCCCCATTGTTATCAGAGCGCATAGCGCCATCACGCTGGTTGTTGTTCACCTCAGCAAGCGGACGGTTAATCGGCAATGTATTATGGTTAGTCCCTACGCGGTACCGATGGGCATCGGCGTAGGCGAACAGGCGGCCTTGCAGCATTTTATCTGGAGAAGCTTCGATACCAGGAACGAAATTACCCGGTGACAGCGTAACTTGCTCCACCTCAGCGAAGTAGTTCTCTGGATTGCGGTCCAGTACCATGCGGCCGACTTCAATTAAAGGATAGTCTTTCTGCGACCATACTTTCGTTACATCGAAAGGGTCGAAGCGGTACGTATCCGCATCTTCGAAAGGCATGATTTGAACATATACTTTCCAAGCCGGGAAATCACCGTTCGCAATAGCATTAAAGAGATCTTCGGTATGGTAATCCGGATGCTCACCCGCGATTTGCGCAGCCACTTTCGGGTCCATATTTTGTATGCCTTGCTCGGTTTTGAAGTGATATTTCACCCAAACGCCTTGCCCTTCTGCATTCACCCATTTGAACGTATGACTGCCAAATCCATGCATATGACGAAGTGTTGCCGGAATGCCGCGATCAGACATGAGAATGGTAACTTGGTGCAGGGCTTCAGGAGAAAGCGACCAGAAATCCCAAACGGCGTTCGGGTTTTTCAGATGCGTCTGCGGGTGGCGCTTTTGCGTATGAATGAAGTCAGGGAACTTGATAGCATCACGAATGAAGAATACAGGGGTATTGTTACCAACAAGATCATAATTCCCTTCTTCTGTGTAGAACTTCACTGCGAATCCACGCGGATCACGAACCGTATCGGCAGAACCAAGCTCACCAGCAACGGTGGAGAAGCGAATGAATAATGGAGTCTTCTTGCCTACCTCGGATAAGAAAGCAGCTTTCGTATACGGAGTCACATCATGGGTGACCTGGAAATAACCGTGTGCCCCCGCACCTTTCGCGTGAACTACACGCTCTGGAACACGTTCTCTATTGAAATGCGCTAGCTTTTCGAGTAAATGGACATCTTGAATTAATACCGGGCCACGTTGTCCAGCTGTCAAAGAGTTTTGGTTATCACCGACTGGAGCACCCGAACTAGTTGTAAGTTTTTTCTCAGTCATGCTAGCTTCACCTCGTAAAAGTTATTAGTATTCTATACCTAATGATAACGACTATCATGAAAAAATCAACTGTTTTTTATAATAATTATCATTTAGTATAAATATTAAATAACGACACCACTCCACAATTATATACAGAAAACCGTAAGCCTCGAAAAATGAAACCTACGGTTTGTTTATTCATAGCACTATCATCCGCTACTATAGTTTGAACTTTTCTACCGCAGCTTCTAGACCCGCGCTTCTCTCCTTCAACAGCTCCGTGGTGTCGGCAATCCGTTTCGCTGCTTCCACCTGATGCGTGGCCATCTGTTGAATGGAAGCGGTATGATCGGCCGTTGCTTTGGAGATCTGAGCGATCTGCTCTACCGATACGGTAACCTCCTCCGATCCAGCCAGAACCTCTTCTGCAGCCGCGGAAATCTCCTGAATCTGATTGTTTACGAGCACGAACCGCTCCATCGCATGGGTGAACAGCTGCTCCACTTGATGGGACAGCTCGGTCCCTTTGGTCATTTCTTGGCCGCCCTCCCGCATCCTCTCGCCAATATGTGCGGACTCCTGTTGAATTTGCTGAAGTAGGGAGGTAATATGCATCGCAGAAGCCGAAGAAGTCTCAGCGAGCTTGCGCACTTCGCCTGCTACGATCGCAAAACCCGCTCCTTGCTCACCAGCTCGCGCCGCCTCTATGGATGCATTCAGAGCCAGCAGCTTGGTTTGATCGGCAATGCTCGTAATCGATTGGAGGACAGGCTCAATCTCATGCATGTATGTATGGAGGACCTGGACCGAATTCGTCGTCTGTTGGGCCACATTCGAGATAGAAGCCACCTGTTCCTTCAACCAATGGATGGAATTCCTGCCTTGCTCCGCCGTCTCCAGTGCATCCCCCGAAGCCCTCGAGACGCTAGTTGAAGCCTCAGATACCCGTTGAATGGCTAATGTAATATCCTCCATCGATTTGGCACTCTCCTCAGCCCCTATCCGTTGGTGCTGCGCTCCATCCGCCAATTGCGTGATAGATTGCTGGAGCTGTACATTCAAAGCCACCATCTGGTCTGCCTCTGAGCTGAACTGATCGGTCGAATGCACGAGACTCTGCGTGGTTGTCGTCATATCGTGAACTACATCGCCCAATGTGACACCCAGTCTATCGCTCATCTGGAGCATGGCTGCGTAAGCTTGTCCTATTTCATCCCTCGATTTTACGTTTGTAGTGCTCAGATGGGCTTTCGCTTCTACAAGATCTCCTCGGGCAATGGCCTCCGCACCTTTTACTATAATGCCTAAAGGCCGCAAGGCACGGGACATAAACAACGAGATGAGCATGAACACAATAAGAGTGATTACCCCCATCATGACAAACAACGGCGTGTTTTGCCTCATGACCTCCCGGTACACCGTCTGGGCAACCGATACATCCGTATCGATGCCGAGCGCCCCGATGACCGCACCCGCCGAATTGCGAAGAGGGGCATACGAGGAAAGATACTCGCCATACTCCTCATTCTCAATGATGCCGGATTTGGCCGACTGTCCCTTCAATATCGCTTGGATCGCTTCCTTCGGCATGTCGGTCACTTCACCGATCGGAGAGGCAGCATCTGAACCTTTCGGTTGACCGTCGATAAGAATGAGGGGCTGCCCTTTTTCATCGATCTTCACTGTATATACGTACAAGGCACCTATTTGCAAGCGGTAGCGATTCAGCTCTTCTCGAAGTCTCCAATATTCATCGTTCTCTTGGGCATCTTTCATGTAGGTTTCATAGGACTTCCAATCGAATTGTCCTGCATAGGCCTCAGCGGTATGGATACTGAAATTGCCTATCGCCTCTTCACTTGCCTTCTTCGTGTTCTGGATCTGGATGTAGATCAAGCTGGAAGACAGGATGACGAGTA
This sequence comes from Paenibacillus sp. P4_E11, assembly GCF_056401635.1. Classification (NCBI taxonomy): domain Bacteria; kingdom Bacillati; phylum Bacillota; class Bacilli; order Caryophanales; family Paenibacillaceae; genus Paenibacillus; species Paenibacillus sp. P4_E11. The sequence goes on from NZ_JBFUIX010000032.1 coordinate 23,997, forward strand.
TAAATAATAGAGTAACTGATATCTTAACTACCAAACGGCTCCTAAACATAAACATGATGTCCTTGCTCCTCTGGCCTAGGTTGCGATGATTTCCACAAATCCCCCTATTTTCCCTACAGTTTCGACAATCGTTTCTCCTTTTCCTTCTTACATGCTGGGCGCTTCTCGATTACTCCCCTTGCACACCAATTGAAAAAGGACACCGCTGAGGTGTCCTTCTTCCTATTACCTATACCTGGAAACGTTTCTCGAATCGGCGACAATAGGTCTCCAGTTCATGAAACGATATCTGATGACAAACCAGGTTATTTACAGTGAAGCGGTTCGAACCGGGTAAAGCGTCAAACTTGGAGAAGAGCCTCTCCAATCCCATCTGACCCTCAGCTACCCAAAATTGAACCTTCTCGACATCCGGGTTACCGGCCTTCATCTCAGCTAGGAGCCTCTGAAGCCCTTGCGTGAACAAGGACGTACGTCGATACTCACGAAGCAGAAAGGCCACTTCCACTTGACAGATATGCCGATCCTCAAACTGGTTAGGACCTGTTCCATAGGCGAAACTGGCTGCCCCAACGATCTGATAGGACTCCTCTGAGATAATCAGCATAGCTTTGCCGAACACCAAGGGACTGCTGATAAAGCTAAGCTTGACTGCAAAGGAATAGGGTAGATTCAGTTCATCGTGATGCTCGAGCAGAAATGGAACATAAGCCTCGTGGTCCATTTCAAAATTACACGGTCGAAATAGAAAAGACATTACTTAGCAGGTTGTACTCTTAAGGTATCATTTTGGATAATAATTCTGGTGATGCGGCTGCCCGACTTGTCACTTTTTAAACTTGGGGGTATTATGATCATGAGCGCTTCCTCCTTTTGTATTCATATAAATGTATATTTATTTCCAATTATACCTTGTATACCTCGTTTAAGGTAGTCCTTAAACGGTGAATTTTCACACAAAAAACCGTCTCTTCTCCAAGCAAGCCCTCTCGAGTGTAGTTGGAAGTCATAAATTTTGAATAAAGTCTACATAAATATGTATTTTCAGAAAAAGCCATAAACCTCAATTCCTGTACTTCTGGATGGGCTTCGACCATCTGTTCAACCATGTAATGAAGCCCATTGAGGAAGAGGCGCGTTCCTCGATAGGCTTTATCCATTATGGCCATGTCCGCGAAGGCGACCTCCCTATCCTTGAATTGTTCCTCCGGTGTTCCGTGGTAATAAGCCAGTATCCCGATCACCCGGTTGTCGGCATCGGTGATGTACAGCAAATGACCCTGTGTCATATAAGTGCATAACAGAGTGACCATGTCCAAGGTCCCAAAAGCAAGATGCATGTCGCGTTTGTTGGCAAGAGCGAATAAGCTGACTTTCGCAAAATCCTCATCACTAGCGCAGCGCCTGTAACCTATCGTCATGCTGAATCTCCTTCCTGGATGTGAAATCTTCAAATGCATTCATAGCTATTCTTATGGATCCTAGTTTATATTTCGTAGATTAGCACAGTTTTTATTAGTCTACTTCGCTTCTTATACAATCCGCCATTAACGCGAAGAGTCTGCCCGGTAACCCACTGCGATTCTGGACTTGCCAGGAACAGAACGACTCTGGAGATGTCTTCCGATTGGAGATGGTGAGCGGGACTGAACCCCGGTTCCCCGTGAGTTACTTTTCTACTGAATATTTATTAAGGACATGAGCTATATCTTCGAAAGAGCAGTCCCCTTTCGCAAATAATGATGGATAGGCATCCTCATCAAACACACTTTGTTACGATCTATGTATGGTAGAGTCAAGCAATGCATGATCATTAACACCGGCTTGCTCTGTGTCTACCATGTTTTTCATCATATAGTAGTGTGCAGCTTTTACTTCTTCTTTCGTCAAAAATGTGGTCATCTTATCGATCCCGACAGCCAGCGTTATAAGTATTTACGTGTTAAAGGTAAGTGTTTATACGGGCTTCAGGATATCAACGCTCGAAGAACCTTTCCTACACTATCATTAATTAAAAAGTCTGCCCTGCCGTCAAATGGAGTTGGCATCTCATTAATTAAGATTAACTTGTTACCGCCATATTCTTGAATAAGCCCTGCAGCCGGGTTAACTGTTAAGGATGTGCCCCCAACGATTAAAATATCAGCCCCTTCTATGTACTCTTTAGCCTGCATTAATGATTTTGAATTCAAACTCTCCTCGTACAGCACAACATCGGGCTTCACTATGCCATCACAGCTATCACACCTGGGTATGTTCGTCTCACACGTCAAAATATAGCCAAGGTCAAAAAACTTCGAGCAACCCATACAATAATTACGATGAACAGAACCGTGCAATTCAATCACATTACGGCTACCGGCCATCTGATGCAATCCATCAATATTTTGAGTTATCACGGCTATTAATCTACCGTCACGCTCCATCTCTGTTAAAGCAATGTGAGCTCTATTCGGTTCGGCATCTTTGTAGATCATTTTATTCCTGTAGAACTCATAGAACTCCTCCGTATGTTTCTTGAAGAAGCTATGGCTCAGCATGACTTCGGGCGGATATTCGGATTCACTTTTTGTCTTGTATAACCCTGATGCCGATTTGAAATCCGGGATATTGCTCTCCGTCGAGACGCCCGCCCCACCGAAGAATACAATGTTAGAGCTTGAAGCAACCATCTCTTTCAATTTCTTGAAGTCCACCGTCACACACTCCTTAACTACTTGATCGCTGATCTGGCTCTACTCCACGAACTTTGGAGTGCCATGTGCCACTAACATATTTCCGCTGGGATCAAAAAAGTCAAAATCCATTCCAAGGATCTCTCCTTCGATGACCCCACCGTTTTGTCTGATCTCGCCAATCTGCACCCCATTACTCTGCAAATCGGATAGCAGTTTCCTAATATCCGCAGCTTCAAAACCGATTACGACTGACATTGTTCCTTGGTGCACTTCCGTTTCACACAGAAAAATGGACGGGCCTGAAGGAAGCCCGAGAATAGTCATTTTATTGTCAGGTCGTTTCCAATGTATCTTGAATCCCAGATTACCCATGTACCATTCGGTTGATTCCTCAAGATTTTTAACTGGAACTTGAAGATATGAAACGCTTTCGAGAATCGTTTTTGTCAATTTGCTTCATTCCTTTCTGAGATACCCTCTCATTTCAAGTAATCATGAAATCGGAAGTACCGTCACATCTAATCGAGTAGCTGTACATATTCCTCCGGAACGATAGAGGCCTGAGCCATAGTCCTAAGATTAAATATACTATATTTACATCCATATTTTCACATTTTTTTGTTTATAGATACTTCCTCACCCGATCCGAAACTCGACGAAATACGTGCCCAATAAGTATCTTAAGAACATAACAGCGGATTCATAGCTAGTTGGAGGGCTTGGATCAGCACCATGCACAATATAAAAACAGCAGCGTTCCCAGAGTGTGCTCTGGAACAACTGCTTCTAGCACTAATCATCCACAACCTCGTGTGAATGTAGATTCGCATGGAAAGGGATCGAGAATACGAGTATTGGTACTCCATCTCATTGGCCGCAGCATTTTTTGTACTTTTTCCCACTCCCGCACGGACAAGGATCGTTTCGCCCGATCTTATTCGATATCGGTCTGGCCTGACTGGATCCTAACCCTAACTCAGCAGGTGTATGACCGCGATTAGACCAAATTCTCGTATGATTACAGACGTCTACGATCAACGGCATGATCGCCTGCACATGCGCCATATTTTCGAAAAATAGGCCTCTCCTCTCGAACTCAACCATAACTTCACTGATCGGCTCTTCCAATGAGCAAGCAAGCTGTATATCATCCATAAGGTCTTCTACGAGCTGTTTATCCTTGCACAAGTGCTGCAAAATAAAGGCTTGCAAGCTGGCCAATTGCGGAGTTTCTTCGAAATATCCGGAATCCGCGTAATTCAACAATTCCGTTTGATGTGGAATATAATACGGTTTGTGCTTGGACTTCTCTAGAAGCGCTTCGAACTCCTCACCTTGATCCTCCGAGTCAAAATAACTGCTGATGATGTACCCATGATTCAAATACCATTCTTTCTCTCTGTTGGAAGTCAAATCGTAAACATCAACAATCTCGTTCTCGTCTAATTCCCTTTCATTCTGAGCGTTAAAGATTTCGATTACTTTGTCCAGCTTACAAACCCCATACAAATTCGCCAATGCTTTTATATACTGATTCACTAATTGATAGCGGTCACGAGCTTCAAGAAACGATTTCTGCGGCAATTGCCTGTACGCTCTCTTGATTTCCTCAGGAATGGCATAGTACAGCTTGTCCTCATGATAAAAAGAAAACAGCAAACCTCGATCCATCAAAAACAAGTACATCCCTGGATTAAACGTCTCCTCTTGGACATACGGGACTTTGATTAGCTTAAGAAATAAACCCCACCCTATTGCATCCATAATGACTAGCGCCATTTCTAATTCACGAACATCTGGAATCTGTTCGTACAGCACATTCACAAGCTCCTGCTTATTCATCTTGGATCGCCCTGGAAGATTGAAGTTCGTTGCTAACGCAAGCAAGCGAGTCTTGGAAAGAAGCTGAAGGATATCGTTTAGCTTCGTTTTCACTTCGCTTTTAATCGCATGCTCTATATTCAATGTTCTAATGTGTTTTGAAAAATCCATCTTCATCCACCCTTTTGAATTCCACTAGTTAGTACTACTTTACCGCATTCGATTGTGATTTCAAAATGTTTAATGCCCTTGATTCCCGAATGAGGCTCGGCAGCAGCTCCTTCACTATCGTGCCTGTTAGCCACCCATGCCCCCATGGGGCACAACTACTCGCTACTCATGATCAAACTATTCCCGTCGAATCCATAACGGCCCCGAGTCAGAAAAATCTATATTTAAAGCAAGTGTTTGCCGCGAGTATATTAAAGCAAATGCTTGCCGTTGCGGCAAAGATATGGTTTAACTCACACAAAAACCCGACCTCATGCGGCATGCGGTCGGGTTTTTCTTGGTGGAGGCGAGCTGAGGTTCGGACAATAGACTGTTCACAACGTAGTCCGGGCGCCCTGTAGAATCAAGCAGAGGTAACAAGGAATACTTGCTGTCGGAGAGCATCTCCTCCAGTTGGCCAATGCTGAAGACACCATCCACATCGATCCGCTTCAATCGTTTCCTCACTTCGGCCAATATATCGGAAGCAATCAGGTCATCGATATACAGCAGCCCTACACTCGCTTTCGTCCTCCTCCCCAGCGTAGAAGTTTCATAACATAAGGAGTTGCTTCGGATTCGTTTGCGAATCAAGGCCACATTACCGACCAGATCCTCCACAAAGCCATCCTTAGGTCCTTTAATGGAAATTTCCGTGCTGGATTCTTCTGGATTCCGCTGAGGACGGTTGCAAATATTCAATTTGTACATAGACACTATGCTCGGGAACAGGATAAGCAGATCTCCCTGGAACAGCCATTCTGCCATGAGGATCCAAGCGCGCCAACAAATCTTATGGGAATCGGCGTATCCAGTTCGCGGATTGACTTAAGCTGGACGGCATCCACGGATAACGTTGGGGGTGCCTGTTACAAGATCTACCGGGATGATGTGGAAGTGGGTACGTCAGCGACGACTTCATACAGCGATACGGGATTGACGGTATCCACCATCTACAGCTACACGATTATCGCCTACGATGCCGCTGACAATCTTTCGAGTGAGAGCAATCCGGCCCTTGCAGCCACTCTGGAATCCGCACTTGGAATCTTGAAGGCAATGCAAATGATTCATCAGGCCAGAATAATCAGGGGACCAACAATAACGGTACGTACGTAACGGGGATAGACGGCCAAGCCATCAGCTTAAACGGGATCAATGCTTATGTGAATATTCCGCATGCGGCAAGTTTGAATTTCGGCGCTCCCGGGAATCCATTAACGATTACAGCCTGGATCAAGACCTCAGCCGCTTCAGGCCCCATTGTCTCGAAGAGTCGGCTTACGCAACAGACCCATGGACTATACACTTGAACTTATTGCCGGAAAGTTGCAATTTAGGCGATGGCATCAGTCCCCCGATCAGAATGATCTCGTTTATGATTCAGACGGAGTCAGCATCAATGACAATACATGGCATTTTGTTGCCTTCGTCAATGAAGGGGCGTCCAGTCATAAGTTGTATGTGGATGGCCAACTGGTAGAAACGGGCGCAATCACATGGAGCTACAATGACAGTAATACACAGCCGTTAACGATATGCAAATTCACCAACTATACTTATTTAACCACCTACTCTACCGGGAGCATAGATGATGTGCAAATTCATCAGCGAGCCTTGAGCGCCGCTGAAATCAGCGCACTTTTCAATTAATGATGTTCAGAACCCATCTGTCTACCCTCCCATGCGCCTGACCGGGAAGCCCGGCCAAGCTACGTTGTAATCCCGACTAACAGCGAACCGCCCGATCCTGCTCAGCCTAGCAGGAATCGAGCGGTTCGCTGTTATTTAGGACCCATATTCCGCATATCAGACTAGCGGAAGGGGTTTAGAAGTAATAATCGTACGGCACGCCTATTTCGCTTAGGACAGGATGCGCGAGATAGAGGGTTTTGGCTGCGCTGTCCGAGATCATGCCCACACTAAAATTCACGATCCCGGTATCCGGCAGCTTAGCGATGCTGGATACGATCCTCCAAGTCGTATTGCCGGTATAGCCCTGTGTATTCGCACCGGTGCCGGTGATGAACAGCTGCGCATTCATATTGGACGCGGATTGCTTGACATATAGCCCAAAGTACATGTAAGCGCCGGCAAGCTCCGGATATTGGGCCAGATCGATAGAAAATCCCCATTGGTCAGGCACGCTTTCGCCGGTGTAGGCGTATACTTCTTTTTTGCGGTACTGCTGTGCGGCGCTTGCGAATGATCCAGGTCTGCCGAAATCGCGTATTTTTACAAAGGAGCTGAAGTCCGGGCAATAATTGACGCGTGGAATATGGCGGATCTGGGCAGTGTGAAAAGCGGTGTTGTCAGATAGCGGTATGTTGTCTACGGCTAATGTCTTGACGGTCAAATAAGGCTTGTAGGCGGCGGGCACATCGTTGTCGCGGATCACGATCCCCCGGCAGATCGAGCCCAGGCCGGTTTTATTCGTCCCGGTCCGCAGCAAGGTGTATTCCCGGCTCGTACCCGAATGGAGGAGGGTGTTTTTCCGGATTTCCAAGCCGATCTCCACAGCATAGCCCGCCACCAAATAGTCTTCGTTGCCGACCGAAACGAAATTATCCGCAATCGTAACGTTCCGGGACGGATAGCTGCTCTGAATGGCTTGGGGCTCGGCGGCTGACACATTGCCGTTTAGGACAATAGAGGCTTTGACAGTCATCGCCGGATTCGTGAGTGTAATGCCTGTATCGGCGTTTCCTTCGAAATAGCAGTTGCAGACGCTCATGTTGAAGATGCCCTTTTTGACATAAATGCCGCATGCGGCGTTTTTCTCAATCGTACAGCCCTGGATCCGAACCTCCAGACTCTCGTAAGCCATATGAATGCCGATGCCGGTATTGGCAAAAATTTTGGTGTTTACCACATTCAAAGCGTTCAGCTGGCCGGCGGTGAACAGCAGTCCGTCGCCGCTATTGAACGAAAATTCACAAGTCTCGATATCGTTGCACCAGCCATAGCCGATCCCGAGCGCCGCCGTCTGCGTGCCCTGAATACATAACCTTCGGAAAGCCGAATGCGCCAGCTTTGTGGTGTAGATCCCGTACCGCAGCCGTTTCGGATCGAGCCGTTGACCGCTTACGATGCCGAACTCCGCAAATTCATATCGAGCGCCTACGGACGTATCGTTGAATTTGAATATCGCTTCGAGCGGATTGGACTCTGTAAACGTCGGGTGAGGCTTGAAGAAAGTCGTATACAAGCCGTCTCCGGAGAGACGGATCGGCCGAGCACCGGAGTCCAAGACGATGGGAGAGGAGATCAAATAGATGCCGGCTGGTGCGTAGACGGACTTGCCCGTATGCTGCGCAACCGTGACCGCGGTCTGCACCGCTAGCGTATCGTCCGCGCTATCGTCTCCTTTGGCGCCGAACCACTTTACGTTCAACGCTTCCGCGACCGACCGCTTGAACCTCGCCCCTCCCGTCGATACGATGGTAAGGCCGTTGTCGTCTGGCGTCGTGGTGTCCGTCGAGTCGTAGTAAAAGATGCCTTCCTGCCCGCGGTCTTTTACGAAGATCACTTGTGCCGGGTCGGGTGTAAGCGAAGTACGCATTTCAGCCAGGGTGACGACCGTGACACAGGGGACTTCCCCGGTACCTGGGCCCCCTCCATAGACCGCTCCCGTGACAGTTGTTCCTTCTCCAAAAGCGGCATGCAAGGGGCCGCTCCAGAGGCCGCCTGCCGCGAGGGCGGCTCCGGCAACGCCGAGGGTCGAGAGCAGCTTCCTTCTGCTTATTGGCGCCTCCAGGGTCTCATTTACGTCCGTTTCGTATTCGCGGGAATCTTGACTCATTTGGATCTCCTCCTGATATATGGTTTATCCCTTGACGGCTCCTAGTGTGGCGCCTTCCATGATCCATCGCTGGAAGAAGATGAATATGAAGACGGACGGAATCATGGCTATGGTCACGCCTGCGAATAATGTCACCCAGTCCGAGGTATACTGCATCAGTTGGTTGGCCTGGTACATATTTACCCCGATCGTGTACTTGGACTGATCGCTTAGGTAGATGAACGGACCTAGGAAGTTGTTGTACAAGCTAAGAAATTTGAAAATGGCCACCGTCACGATCCCCGGCATAGCCAAGGGGACGATGATGCGCAGAAACAGCTGAAAAAGGGAGGCCCCATCCAGAAACGCGCTTTCCTCCACTTCCTTTGGCAGCGATTGCATGAATCCGCCTAACAAGAGCAGGAAAAAGACGTTTTCGCCGAAGCTGTCCAAAATAATCAGCCCGGTCAAGCTGTTCGTCAGATGCAATTCCCGCATCAGCACATACTGGGGGATCAGCGCATTGATCCCCGGTAAAAACAAGGAGAGCATGATGGTGCCCCAGATGAGGGATCGGCCTTTGAATTCCAGTCTGGTCAACGCGTAGGCGTTCACAGTAGTCAGGAATGTGCCGATCACGAGGCTGACGCCTACGTAATACAGCGTGTTCAGCAACGCGGAGCCCAATCGGTACTTCTCCCAGGCCGACTTGTAGTTGATCCATCGGATCGTTTCCGGCAGGGACCACACATCTTGGAAAAATTCCCGATTCGTTTTCAGAGATTGGTATACAATCCAGATCAGCGGAAACAAGACCGCCAAAGCACAGGCCGCTAGCACGAGCCACCAGAATACGTCTATCCCCGATCGTCTTTCCGTCATAGGTGTTCATCCTTTCTCCAGCCTAATACTCGACAGAGCGGTTCGGCATGTACTTGTCTGTTATGAATTTGGCCGCGACCAGCACGACGAACAAAAACATGCCTACGGCGGAAGCATAGCCGTAATTGTGGTATTCCGCGCCGAACGCCAAGTTGAACATGTACAATCCGATGACGTCGGTAGAGCCGGATGGGCCTCCGTTTGTCAAAATCAACACATGTTCGAAGCCCTTCAGGGAGCCGAGTACGAGGAATAGGGCGCCAACGCGAATGATCGGCATAATAAGCGGAATCGTGATGCGAAACAGTCGGGTCGAGGGAGAGGCTCCATCCAAGATAGCCGACTCGTAGAGCGACTTCGGAATCGTGATCATTGCGTTCATGAAAATAATGACGTAAAATCCGACGCCCGCCCAGATATAGGGGGGCATGATCGCCCACAGCGCAGTCCGAGTCTCGCCCAGCCAATAATAATCGCCGATGTCGATGCCGATCAGGCGAAGCGCGGCGTTGAGCAGACCGAAGCTGCCATCGTAGACGAACGCCCACAGCAGCGCGACGACGACGCTGGAGAGCACATTCGGGAAGAAATAGAGCACTTTGAAAAGCGGAGTACCCTTGTACTGCTTATGGGTTAACAGATGGGCCAGCAGCAAGGAGATCAGAATGACCAGCGCCGGAACGAAAATCATGTAAATCAGATTGTGAGAGAGTGCCCGCCAGACGTAGCGATCCTGGATCAAAGTGACATAATTTTGCAAGCCTACGAATTGAGGCTTGGAGATCCCGTTCCAATTGAGCAGAGAGTAATAGACTGATAGCAGATTGGGGTACAGCGTGAACAATAAATACCCGCCAAATGCCGGCGTGATGGAGAAAATCAGGAACAGCCGCTTCTGGGTTCGCGATTTTTGCATCCACCCTTTAGAAGTCGGGGTGCCAGGCTGCGCAGCTCTTCTTATGTTCGATTTCAATTTGCGGCTCCTTTCTCGGAAAAGGGAGGAGGCCGCCTTCCTCCCTATGTAGATGAGCTATGAGCTTATTTCTTTTGTGCGGCAATCGCTTTATCGATCAGCTCCTGGGCTTCTTGCAGCTTGGGGATAGGGTCTTGCTTGCCGGCCGCGATTTGGCTGGTCGCTTCGTTGATCAGCTTGATCGCCTGCGCATAGGCGGGATCGGTCAGGGTGACGTTGCGGAAGGCGCTCTCCATCTTGACCGGATTGCGCTTGATATACTCGGCGACCGCCTTGGACGCATCCTGGATTTTATTCGCGCGAGCCGGATCGTCAGCGAAATCCTTGCGGACCGACAGCTGCCCGCCTTTGTCGGCGATGACGGTCTGGACGTCCAGATTCCACAGCCAGACGGCAAATTCTTTGGCCCACTTCTTGTTCAGCTCCGGCTTGGCCGCCCAGATGAAAAACCCATTGCTGACGGAGCCGCGGATATACTTGACACTGTCCGGCTTATCTCCCATCGGGACAGCCATGAAGCCCCATTTGAAGTCGGGCGGCGTGGAATCCTTCATCTCGTTTTGCACCCAAGCTCCTGTGGAGACCATAGCCGCTTTACCTTGCAGGACTTGCATCTGGGATTGAGTATGATTGAGGGCGGCGAGGCCCTCCGGGAAAAAGCCTTTTTTGCCTAGCTCGTAGATGCGGGTCCAGAGCTCTATGCTTTCCGGACTCGTGTACTCCTTGCGGAATTGCCGGAAGTCATCGTCGAATGGCTTCAAATCCCCCTTGATCTCGGCCAATTCGAAGCGCTTCCAAGGACCGAAGGCATGTCCGATATAGTCCGGAACCATGCCGGGGGTCGAGATGGGAATCAAGCCGGCTGCCTTGATCGTTTCGCCTAGCTTGACAAATTCGCCCCAAGTTTGGGGATTTTGATTCCAGCCGTTTTTCTCAAACAGGTTTTTGTTGAAAAACAGGCCCGCCGTCGTGCCTGCATTCGGCAGCGCGTACATTTTGCCCAAAATACGCGGGGCGCCTTCATATTCGCCCGCGATCGCCAGCTCCTTAATCGTCTTGCCATTGCCGTCGTAGCCTTTACGGTCCCACAGGTCCTCTTGCGATTCGAGTTTGCCGCTCTCGACCAACGGGATTTGGGCGGCGTTCCCGCCGGGCAGCGCCGTCGAGAACATATCGAACATATCGCTATCATTGCCTGCCGAGATTTTGGTGCCGGTGATGTCCGCGATCTTCGGTGAGTAGACGACCTCGAAGTTGACGTTCGGGAATTTTTTCTTGAAGCTGTCCATGGCGTAGTCGACCCATTCCCGACCCATTCCCGCTTCGTGAAACCCGATTTTCAGCGTCACTTTCTGATCCTTGGGCAGCCCGTTCTCCGCATATGCGTTTGATTCCGCCGCGGGACTGGCGGCAGGCTTGGCGGTTACGGCAGGCTGGTTCCCTCCTTCTTTCGTACATCCCAGCAACGAGACAGACAACATCATGCAGCTGGCGATCGCTGCGACTGCTCTCAAGCTTGACTTCCGTTTGCTTGGCAATGCTAACCCTCCTACATATTGGATTGACGGTTTAGATAACCGGTTCGATGTGTACCTTATCATGACCGACGAATGTCTGCCTATCGACGATTTTATCAGGGGATATCCATATTTTTTCTCGACCGCCTCAGGCCATTTCTTTGCGGTAATGGCCTGGTGTATAGCCGGTCCTTTTTTTGAATACACGGATAAAGGTCAGGGTATGCGTGTAGCCGACGGCGGCGGCGATCTCGTTGACGGTGCCCTCCGTTTCCTTTAGGAGCTCGACCGCTTTTTCTATTCGGACTTGGGCGACGTAGTCGTTGAATTTTTCGCCGAACTCCTCTTTGAACAGGCGGCTGAGGTAGCTGGCGTTGACGTTGAAGGCGTCGCTCAGATGCGCAAGCGACAGCTCGGCATTCGTATAATTTTCGGAGATATACTTTTTAACCTGATGGATCAACGAATGGTGATGACGGCCGGCGCGGACATCCCGCATGCGCTCGGCGGCTTCCGATAAGACTTGGTGGATCTGAGGCCAAACTTCGTCCAGGCTCTCCGACGTTTCGATCAGCGCCTGCAGGCGGCCGATCACGCCGTTATTCCAAATGGCGAGCAGCTCGTCGGGGAGCTCGAGCATGTCCTTGTGCAAATGCTGGACGAGGTAGTTCAGCAGACTGGCCAGCTCGTCACGGGTGAGCAGATAGCCGAGCAACAGATGGTGCAGGTCTTGCAGCAACTGCTCCCATTCCGTGTCGCCGGACCGGTAGGATTGACAGATCGCGCGGATGTGCTGCAGATGCCGGAACATCTCGTCCCGGGGTCTCGACGCAAGATCGACAGGGACGATCAGACGGTTGGAGCCCAGCGATGCTTTGCAGGCGAGCCCGTACAGAGCGCTCCGATAGGAGTCGGACACACGCTCGGGCTCGAGCTCGAAGGTGCCGATCCCGATCGTAATCGTAAAGGTCAGATTGACCTCCACCCATTCGCGGAACCGCTCTGCAATCGAGATCACATCCCCGTCGCCGTCCAAGGCAGACGCGGACAGGATATGCACCACCGCCATACGCCGATGGTCCACCCACTCCGACCAGAGCTGCGCCGGCCCTTGAGCGGCTGCGTCCTGAATCCCGCTACTGAGAACGTGCTTCAGCAAGATCTGATCCCTGCGGCTATATCGATCCGTGAAGTCGGAGTATCGATCGATCTCGATCAGAACCGCGACGAGTCCGCCAAAGAGGCCTGGGGCCCGGCGAAGAAGCTCGTCTCTCCAAACATCGGTCTGACCCGGAGCGCCCCCTTCGAGCATGGTAAGAAACGCATGACGGCTCCGATAGGTCAAGTTCTCTTTGTTTTCCTCCAGCAGCAGGCTCGATTGATGGAGCAAATTTTCGATCGCCATCTCGATATACTTGTATTCGTCGGATTTCCGTTCCAACTGCAGGACTTGCTGCTTTTGCCGGGCATAGGCTTCGATTCGTTCGGTGATGCTGCGGATAGGCATGTAGTTGCGCCGGGTGACGTAGATCAGCCAGACGATCCCCAGTACGATGACGAGAAAGCCGATTGCGATCCACACATAGAACAGGGAAGAGACCCAATCGACTATATGTTCTTGATAGATGCCGCTGCGCACCGTCCACCCTGTATAGTCCGAGTATGCGGTGGACAACGGTTTGCCGATCCCGGTCGAGTCCGTCTCACTGTCCTTGGAAGCGATCCTTCCTCCCTGCGCATCTATGAGGTCGACGAAGTTCAGCTTCGAATCCGACATGGTGCGGATCAGCTCGCTTAGGCTGTCGGTCCTTACATTGACTACCATCATACTCCTGTCCGCCAGATTGGCGAATTTCACAAGGCTGATCACACGGACAGGCGGCATATACGGCTGCTCCCGATACACTCTTGTCCCGATCCAGCGGTGGGGGGTCAGACTGGTGAGGTGCTTGCCGACGAACTCCTTGTCCCCGAATTGGTCGATCCCGGAAAACATCGACGGAGTCAATACCATCCGACCTGTGACTCGGTACAGATACACGGAGTGGATAGACCGGTTGCTGCTGAGCATGTCTCGGAGCGCCGCCGTAGTCTGGTAGTCCATATATCGAGTGTCCTCGGGGTTGGTCGGCTGGAAGAAGGTTTTCAATTGCTCGTTCCCCAAAATATCCTTGATCATCCGGTCGTCTATGCTTTTGAGAACGCTATCAATCGATTGGGCGATGCTTTGCGACAGCAGCTCGTTTGCGCGGATGGAAGACTTTTTGGACATTTCGTTCAGCGTCAAATACGTGATGAGCAGCAAACTGAGGCTGACTACGAAAAAAACAGGCAAGTAAGAAAATAACAGCCGATAAAATCCATTTTTGCGCATGATAGTCCTCCCACGAAACGATAGAGCGGTCAGTATTAACAAAATAATAGCCCAATCCTACAAAGATTGCAGCGGGTTTTGCCTATACAATACAATTGTATAAAAATCATAATCGCTAAGCGAGAGGAAAAGGAGAACGTCAACAATGAATATCATTCGCCTAGGCATCATCGGATGCGGAAACATGGCCGGCAGCCACGCGGCCGGGTTCCAAGAACTGGCTGACCGCTTGGAGGTGACGGCCACCTGCGATATTGTACTGGAGCGCGCGGAGCAGGCTGCCCAGAACATTGGCGCCAAGCTGGCGGTAGCCGACTATCGGGACTTGCTGGACGCCGTCGACGCGGTATTGATCGTACTGCCGCACGATCTTCATTACGAAGTAGGCATGACTTGCTTGCAGGCAGGCAAACATGTGCTGATGGAAAAACCAATGGCCAATACCGAACAAGAATGCCTGGAGCTGATCGCGCAGGCCGAGAAGAGCGGGAAAGTGCTGATGACGGCATATCCCGTGCGATTTTGGCCGGTCATTTTGAAGTTGAAGGAGCTGCTCGATTCCAAAGCTTACGGGGAATGCTTCCAAATGTCGATCTGGACCGAGCAATACACCCATTACAAGGCCGGCCACTGGGGGCTGTCGGCTGAACGGCTGGGCGGCGGTCAATTTTTCAGCCATGGGTGCCACTATGTGGACCTGCTGCTATGGTTGATGGGACGGCCCGTGAGAGGGACGCATATCGGCACTTCCTTCGGAACCCCCTGGATGGAACAGGAAGGCACCAGCAACGTGACGATCGAGTTCGAAAACGGCGCGCTGGGCTATCACTTCGGCACCTGGGGCGCGCGGGGAACTCGATTGGGCTGGAGTCTGCAAGCCCATTGCACGGAGGGCATGCTGGAGATCCACCTAGGGGAAAAGAAGCTCTACGCCCGCACGAATATCAAAGAAGAAAAATCGAATCTGGATACCGAGTCCCATGTGGAAGTGCTGATGGACATCGACACCATCGGAAAATTTACCCATTTTGAGATCTCGCACTTTATAGATTGCATAATCGGCGGCACCCATCCCTTGACCGACGGACGGACCAGTCTGCAGGGACTCCGTGTCATATGGCGGCTGTATGAGGCAGAGCGCAACCATACGATGGCCGATCTGCGCGGCCTGGGGCTTCAGGATGTTACAGCTTGATCGCAATTAAGTGAACCCGTAGCAGTATGTGCGATCTCGGATCGCGGCTAGCTGCACCGACTGCACCGACCTTGCATATTCGGTTGGCGTCATCCGGGTTATTCTCTTGAACGTTTTGGAGAAGTAATGAATGCTGCTGAAGCCCAGCATTACCGAAATTTCCGTATAGGTATGCCGATCTTCGCAAATCAAGGTCTTGGCTTTTTCCACTCTCATGCGAGTGACATATTCGATTACACTACAGCCCGTCGAATGCTTGAAGGAAGTCTTGAGCGCGGTTCTGCCGATGCAGAACCTTTTGCAGATCTCCTCGATCGCGACAGGGCTCGATAGACTACGCTCCAGGTAACGGATGATGCGAGTCACGGTTGCGGTATCCCGGCTTTTCCTCTGAACGGAGACGGTTGCTTCCATCGCAGACGCATCGGCCATTCTTCGGATTAAGGTGATCAGAAAAAGCTCCAAGTCATTTTTGATCCATTGCCCGCTGCCGAATCTGGCCAGCTTGCTGGGCACCAGTGTTCGGGTATGTACAGAATGGATGGGGGGGGCAAACGCCTCTCCCCCTTCCTTTATCAACCGCGAGAGGATGCTTTTTTCGAGCTCGCTCAAGCGGAATTTAGGCATCGTGGCAAACGCCTCCAACGCCGGAGAATCGCAATCGAAAGAGATCAAGAGCAGGTTGGGCGACGTTCCGTGCAGGGCCCTCCCCGAGTGAAACACATTCGGTGGGAAGACGAGCAGGTCTCCCTGCTCGAGTGAAAACACCCGTCCGTCGGTCGTGACTTCCCACTCCCCCTTGTCCATATAGAGCACTTCCCAGTAATTGTGGCTCTCTCCCTCAAAATAGTGCTGGCTCGACGTCTCCTTGTATAGCATCGAGATGAGATTGCGAACGGACACCACGTCTTGCAAGACGAAGCGCTCATAGTCCATGACGATCAGCCTCCTTATCCCACATATACGGGAACGGGGGGCGGTATGTAAATCATCGATTTTGTACGTGGATAGACGATATTTTATTACTTCCACTATGGGATGCGGGATCGGACAAACATCTTCCCTTTGCCGATCCGATCCAGTATGATGGGAAGAAAACGGGTACATGCCGAGGTGAGGCGCCAAGTGAAATGGATCAAAATCGGGATAGCGAGCTTCGTGCTCTTTGCGATCGCAGGAATCGGGTACGACTGGATGAGCACGACCGGTAGGGATCGCCCCGACCCGTCAGTCTCAGCGCGGGACGGCTCTGCCGAACCTCTTTCCTTGCATTTTTTGATTAGCGGTCCTCCAACCGCCCGATTGCCCGAGGCGAAGGACGATTTCGTCAAGCTGACGATCGAGCGGAAGTTCAACGTCAAATTGAAAGTAACGGCTATGCCGCCTGGGGACGAATATAACGAGACGATCGCCGCCATGCTCGCCGCCAATGATCCGCCGGACATGTGGCTCAATATAAGTCCCGACGGTGGGGCAAAATATACGCTCGACAACGTGTTGGCCGATATGACCTATTTTGTGACGAAGGAGACGATGCCCAACTATTTTACATACTGGATGAATGAAAAGGAGCTTCGCGGATACCAGGTTCACAATAAGTTCGCCCGCGCTCCGATTCCCTATGACCCGCAATCGTACCGGGCCTACTACATCCGGAAAGACTGGCTGACGCGCCTTGGCCTGGAAATACCGGGGAACTATGAAGAGTATCTTCAAGTTCTCAAAGCGTTTACGATTCGGGATCCGGATGGCAATGGGAAACCGGACACATACGGCTTCACCGCCTCCGGCAACGGGACTAGCATTTCCTTGGACTGGCCGGAGTATGTCCATGCCGGGTTGATCTACCCGGCATACCTGGAGAATGGGAAATTGATCGACATGCAGATGGATGTGCGGGTCGGGCAAGTCGCCGATCGGATCGTACAGCTTATGCAGGTTGGATGGGTCGACCCCGATTGGTTTTTGAATCAGGGGAATCAGCATATGGACAAAGCGGTGCAGGGCAAGGCTGGGGTGCTGCTAGGCGAGACGCGCGATTTTGCCTTCGACTCCAATCCGGACAGCCTGCAGTCGAGGAGCAAAGCGATTAACCCGCTCGCCGACTGGGTTCCGTTCAATCCGTTTGGGCGTCAGGCTCTTCGTACCGCGGTTTCACCGAGCTATCCGTTTGTTTTCTCGAACAATGCGGCGGGCTTGCGGCCCGAGAAGCTGAAAAAAACCGCACAAATATTGGATTGGTTGGCCGGGGAGGAAGGTTTTTTGCTCACGCATTACGGCGTGGAGGGCAAGCACTATACGCGAGCGGGCCATACGATTACGTTGAAGCCGGACGTCGTAGAGAGAGACATTCAGGCGAAGGGCGACTTTTTGAAAATATGGAGCTTTTTCACTCCCGAGACACCTGGGATCCTGGGGCTTTCCGTCCTGGATGCACGAGTGACGGAGCGAGATCAGAAGATCGAGCGCATGTTGACGTCCATCCCAGTGCATCCCGGATTGGGCGCGACCTTGACACCGCCTCTCGGGGTTAGTGTGGAGAAAATGCGGGCGCGCCAAACCGAGCTTCAGGTGAGGATGATTTTTTCCGATCGATCGGGATACCGCTGGCCGGAGTATCGGAACGAAGTGCTGTCCGTCTATGGTGGCGAATCCATCATCCGATATTACGAAGAAAAAATTCGCGAAGCCCAAAAACAGCCTTGACGATCGTGCAGCACCGGTAAAAAGCAGCATACATGGCACACCAACCCAGCCCATCGGCTGGGTTGGTGCATTTTCCTCCCTCGTCACAGGTTTTCGTCACCGATAGGGTACAATGAAAATAAAGGAAATCGAATCCCCTGCTATATAATCGCCGATCCGTAAGTCTTACATACAGAAAGGTGGGCAGAGGTGGAACAACGCTCGTCGCGCGAACCTTCCAGATCAGTCGAAATACGATCGCCAAGGTTATGCAGGAAGTGGAATCCGGAGTTGTGATTGCAGACCAATTCCACGAGCGAGGACGGCTAAATTTTGAAAACAGCGACGGAAGTATTAAGTCCATCGGCCAGCTGCGCAAGAGACTGGCAAGTTGCCGCCGTTTCTTCCGATGCCGCTGCCGATTCCCCACTGGAAGAGGATATGGCTTCAACGGATTGCATCACTTCCGATGCTTGAGCCGCTTCTTCCTCGCAGGCCACCGCGATCTCATTGACTTTCTGAGAAGAGTCATTGACCATGCGAATGATGCTTTGGAACGCCTTCCCGGTTTGAGAGGATTGGGACACACTATCTGTGACCGCATCTACACTTTGTTTGGTATTCGCTTGCATCACTTGAATAATCGATGAAATCTCCTTAGTCGCCTCACTGCTTCTCTCTGCAAGCTTACGGACTTCATCGGCTACTACCGCAAAACCTCTACCCTGGTCGCCTGCTCTGGCTGCCTCGATCGCGGCATTTAATGCAAGAAGATTCGTTTGATCGGCTATATCACCTATAACTTCGATGATGTTGCCAATTTTCAAGGAATCCTCCTCCAAACGGGACATCATTTTATTTACGGCCTGCATCCCTTCTACAGAAGCCCGAACCACTTTTTCACCTTCACTGGCCGTTTCTACAGTCCTGTTCGATAATTCAGCAGCCTGCTCTGCACTTACGGCCACAGAATCAATCGCTACGCTTAACTCTTTAAACAATTCCGTAATTTTTTGAGCCGCGTGTGCTTGATCTGAACTGCTACCGGCAATTTCTTGTGTACTCGCGGAAATTTGTTCCGATGCCGCAGCCACGCTTTGCGAAGATAGGATAACCCCGCCTATGGTCCGCTGTAGGCTTTCAATCATCTGATTGATTGATGCTGCCAGCTGCCCTACCTCGTCCTTGCTGTTAATAGCCGCCTTCTCCCGCAAATCGCCATGCGCCACCTTCGCCACCAATTCGACCATACTCGTTAATGGATTCGATATCGTTCGAGCGATTCCATAACCTAACAAAATGCTGAAAGCTAAAGCAATTACCACTATAACTATGGTCGTGTTGCGGGCAGTCGTATAGGCTTCAGAAGACTCTGTATCTGACTTTTCAGCAATTTCCACATTAATATCGATCAGCTTACCCAAGGATTCTCTGATCTTGCTTCCCACCGGAACCAATTCATTTTGCTGAAAATTAAAATATTCGGCCTTATCATCTTTTTGTGCCAATCCCAGCGCCTGCTCGAGAGTTTTAATGTACGTCGGCAAGATCGTATCAAAAGCTTTGAGTTGATCCTTCTCCGGCTGGGTAAAGGCGACACCGCGATAAAGTCCGATCTTTTCCTGCATTTCTTTCAAGTACATTTGAATATCGGCAGCCAGCTCGTCCCTACTCGCCTTCGTAGTGCTCAAGCCAATGTCGCGTACGGCGACCCGCACATTTTGGTAGCTGTTAAGCCCTTCCGACAATCTTTGAATCGATAAAAGATTGTTGTTGTACATATTAGTAATATTTTTATCCATCATGCTAAGATTGGAAATTGCATACAATCCGACAATTGCCACGATAATCGCAACTAATACAAAAGAAGATATTAACTTTACCGACGTCTTTAAGTTCATGAACCATTTCATAGTGTCACCCTCAGTTATAGTAATGTAATTGTGAAACTTCTTCTACATTATCGGCCGAAGCGTTAGTGGACTTTAGCAAGGTTTTCAAAAGTACGCTTCTTGAACTGCGGGGAATTTTTACGGTGATCGTCGATTGGGCTCGTCAACAGGCCCGGAAATTCCAACCATTTAAAAAGGAGCCGGACCCGTTTACCGAAGGTTCCAGCTCCTTTCTTATGTCATTGGAACAGCTGTGTGAATATGCGATGCTGTGGATATGTTTATATGTTGCCAAAGAGTTATGCACACCAAGGTCCTTTTGCTTGTGAGCATTGTGTATAACCCTGTGGATAATTCCCTTTTTTACGAGACTTGAGAACGTTATAACAACTCTCTTCTAAGCTGTTCGGCCGATTTGGGAGACAAGTACCCAAAAGGAATGTCGAATACCGTTTTCGCCCCTACAAAGCCTTCCTTCGCAAATCTACTGATTGCTCTAGCATAAGCGACCAGTACACTGCCGGTAAATTCAGGGTTGCTGGCCAGATTAAGTCCAAATTCTATAATTTGCTTGCTATCGGCTCCTGTTATCCCGCTTCTAAGAACAAGTCCTCCGTGAGGCATTAAAGAATGGTTCTCCTGCAATTCTTCGGCACTAATAAAATGGACTTGAGTTTCGTAATCGGCAAAATAGTCCGGCATCGTTGTAATCTCTTTTTCGATGCGAGACAGATCTTCACCAGGCTCCGCTACAACGAAGCATTCTCTCAGGTGCTTATCTCTTGCGGATAATACCGGATTCTCTCCCTTTCTTACCAGGTTAACCGCTTCCTCATTTGGAACCGTATACTGCACCGCGTTCTTCACGCCTTGAATTCGACGAATCGCATCCGAATGCCCTTGACTGACCCCTTTGCCCCAGAACGTATATTCCTTTCCTTCAGGCAATACGGCTTCAGCCAGCAAACGGTTTAGCGAAAACAGTCCCGGATCCCAACCTGTTGAAATTACACTGGCATGTCCGCTTTTCTTTGCCGAAGCATCTACCGAATCAAAATATTCATTAATTTTAGCGTGCCTGTCAAAGCTGTCCACGGTATGGAACATGGAGGCGATATATGGGCCTTGCTCCGGTAAATCCGTTGCCGAACCACCGCATAATATCATCACATCGATTTTCCCTATATAATGATCGATTTCAGACATGTGTACCATTTTTGCAGTTGAAGGCATGCTTTCGGGTTGACGTCTAGTAAAAATGGCTGCAAGCTCCATATCCGGATTTTGCCGAATGGCCGATTCAACGCCACGGCCCAAATTTCCGTAACCCACTATACCTACTTTAATCTTGTCCAAGTTAATTACCCCCATCATTTATTAAATATGTAAACAAAGAAACCACTTAAAGCGCATAGGAATAATGCCGGCTATGAGCCAAGCTGGACAAAATATCGTGCCCTCATTATCCTCTGAAATGACCGTAACCTCTAACGCAAACAATGCCAGACAGACGCCCGGATTTGCGCAAACCCCGAAGTCCGGATGAATGCAATAGCATACATTTAATGTAAAATCTCCGTAATAATATACGAAGGCACTCCACTCCGAAGAGTAGAATGCCTATGGGATGCTTTTACCATATCACAGAATGACCATCTTGTCGAATAAATCAAGGCGCTGTACCGTAGCTCCCTCTTGTCCGTTTTTTGCCGAAGGCCCAGTACCGCGAGGGAGGTTTTGAGGGGCTAAAGCCCAAACCTAAAGGCCGAAAGCCGCTGCTGGACACCATCCCGGCCGAGGTGCTGGAGGAAGCCATTCTGCTGCGCCGGGAAGTACCGAAACGGAGCGTGCGGCAGATCATTCAGATTCTGGAATGGGATCAAAAAATCGCACATGTGTTCTCTGCATGCCAGGAGTCAACAACCATCAATCACCTTATGTGGTGCCGGTACGTCGATTAGCAAGCGCCATCGCGGCGGCATAGCCGGAGCTCCAGGCCCATTGCAGGTTATAGCCGCCGCAATCTCCATCCACATCCATCACCTCGCCGGCCAAATAGAGCCCAGGTACTAGCTTGGATTCAAGCGTCCCTTCTATTAATTCAGTCGTATCGATACCGCCGGCTGTTGTTTGCGCGTTCGTGAAGCTATTAGTATCGGTCACTTTAAATTCCCAACGCTTCATAATGCGATACAATATTTTTTTGGTTTTCCACGATAGATCCTGACAAAGCAGGTGAAGCTGTTGATCAATTCCTGCCTCTTTCAGTAGGATGGGAATCAGCTTCTTGTTGATAATACCGATAAGGGAATCCGCAACAGTCCGGTGTCCGAAGATCGCCCAGTGTATTTCCAGAAATTCAACTACCTCTTCCTCCGTGCGACCCGGCATCAATTCAACCGATAGTGTCACAGATTCTCCTCTTCCGAGATTATACGCAGCCTTCCTGCTTAGCTGGAGTATTGGCGGGCCAGACATACCATAGTCCGTAAAAAGAATTTCGCCATATTCGCTGCGGATGACTTCATTGTTTACGATAATATGGGCCTGTCCCTCGAATTTGATGCCGGACAGTTCCTTCAAATGCGGATAGTCTAGCTTTAATTGCACAATGCCCGGCACGGGATCGACCAGGGTATGTCCCAGACGTTGGGCAAGCGTATAACCGGAGCCATCCGTTCCCGTTTTGGGAGCGGTAAGACCACCCGCACATAGAAATAGGTATTCGCTGGTATAAACAACCTGCTCCTCTGTCTCCGTCTGGCATATAATTGTGAAGCGCGGATGATCCGTCGAAACGGTAACATCCAGCACTTTGTTCTTGAAGTATACCGGAACATTTCGATCCTCCAGCGCAAGCCGAAAAATATCCAACACGGATGCAGCTTGCAACGACATCGGATACATCCGGCCATCCTCCAAGCTTATAAGCGGTAGCCCAAGCGTGAAGAAGAAATCGATGGTTTGACGGATACCAAATTGCTGCAGCACAGGCAGTGGAAATCCAGCCTGATTGCTGTGATACTTGCGTGATAAAGCGACGGCTTCATCCGCACCCGTCGCAGTGGATTCGTTCGTAATGTTGCAGCGCCCATTGCCCGTCGTTAATATCTTCTTCCCCACTCGGTCGTTGCTTTCAATAATAGCGGTATCGATACCTAGATCCCGCGCAGTAACGGCAGCCATTAGTCCTGCAGCGCCTGCACCGATAATGAACAGTTCGTGGTGCTTAGAATTCTGATACTCATACATGTTTGGTCGATGCATCCTTTTTCCAATGGATTCATTATAGTTGCTTAGCAAGCGCCATCGCGGCCACATAGCCGGAACTCCAGGCCCATTGCAGGTTATAGCCGCCGTAATCCCCGTCCACATCCGTCACCTCGCCGGCCAAATAAAGCCCAGGTACTAGCTTGGATTCCAGCGTTCCTTCGATTAACTCAGTTGTATCGATGCCGCCAGCTGTCACTTGCGCATTCGCGAAGCCATTGGTATCGGTCACTTTAAATTCCCAACGCTTCAATATGCGATAAAATATTTCCTTGGTTTTCCACGATAGATCCTGGCAAAGCAGGTCCGGCTGATTATCGATGTTTGCCTCCTTCAGCAGGACGGGAACCAACCTCTTGTTGAAGATGCCGACGAGGGAATCCGCAACAGTCCGGTATCCAAAGATCCCCCATTGCATTTCCAGAAACTCAACTACCTCTTCCTTCGTGCGGCCCGGCATCAGATCAACCGCTACAGTCACAGATTCTCCTCTTGCGAGATGATACGCAGCCATCCTGCTTATCTGGAGAACTGTCGGGCCGGCGATGCCATAGTCCGTGAAATGAATTTCACCATATTCGCTGCGGATGACTTCACCGTTCACGATGATATGGGCCTGTCCCTGGAGTTTGATGGTGGACAGCGCCTTCATATGCGGATATTGCAGCTTCAATTGCACAATGGCCGGCACAGGTTCGATCAGGGTGTGCCCCAGACGTTGGGCAAGCGTATAACCTGGATCATCTTTTCCCGTATTCGGACCGGTAAGGCCACCCGCACATAGAAATAGGTATTCGCTGGTATAAACAACCTGCTCCTCTGTCTCCGTTTGGCATATGATCGTGAAGCGCGGATGATCCGTCGAAACGGTAACATCCAGCACTTTGTTCTTGAAGTATACGGGAACATTCCGGTCCTCCAGAGCAAGCTGAAAAATATCCAACACCGCAGCAGCCTGCAGCGACATCGGATACATCAAGCCATCCTTCAATCTTGTAAGCGGAAGCCCGAGCATGGAGAAGAAATCGATAGTTTGACGGATACCAAATTGCTGCAGCACAGTCAGCGGAAATCCAGCCTGATTGCTGTGATACTTGTGCGATAAGGCGAGCGCTTCATCCGTACCTGTCGCAGTAGATTCATTCGTAATGTTGCAGCGGCCATCGCCTGTCATTAATATCTTCTTTCCAATCCGATCGTTGCTCTCCAGAATGGCGGTATCGATACCCAGATCTCGCGCGGTAACGGCGGCCATTAGTCCTGCAGCGCCTGCGCCGATAATAAACAGCTTGTGATGCATGGAAGTCTGATACTCATTCATGATTGGTCGATGCACCCTTTGTCCAATTTTTTCTGAAAGCACTGATGCGCTTTATTTAAATTATAGCATAAGTGTAACCACGGCTTAATCCCGGTTGAAAATTCCTGATTTCGTCTCATTACCATAATATCCCTCTACCCGCTTTCAAAACCCTTTCCTCGTTACAATTAAAGAAACTTTATCTAGCGGTTGATTTCGATGCCGTGCTCGTCCACTTCGTTCCCTGCAATATTTAATGCTGGAGAGCCATTGAGTTGAGTTCACCTTGGCAAAGGAATAGACCTAAGATGTTAATAAAGAGCCATTCTCAGTTAAACCCAGTAAATAGAAGAAACCCCTTGTACATATATTACTAATAGCAGAATAAAGGTAATGATATATCCTGACTATTTTGTTTCCATATATTGCCCATTTGATTTAATCGTCCATTAACAAATAAGCATTAAACTAACTATAACGATTCACATTATACATTAAATATAGAAAGGAATTGCATGTTATGGGAATTCATAAGTACTTTCAATCACTTAACGATCTCGAACGTATTATCCGTTGTCCTGGAAAATTTAAATTTGAAGAGCACAGCGTATCCGCTCATTCATGGAAGGTTGTACAATACGCAAAAACATTGGCAGACATTGAGGAAAGTAATGGCGTCACGATAGATTGGAAGAAGCTTTACGAGATAACTAGCAGCCATGATTATGGTGAAATATTTATTGGAGATATTAAAACACCCGTTAAGCATTACTCACTAGAACTGCGCGGCATGCTGCAGCAGGTAGAGGAAGGAATGATTGCTCTTTTTATAGAGGAGAATATTCCAGAGGAGTTCAAGCCTATTTTCCGCAGACAACTGCGCGAGGGCAAGGACTATTCCGTCGAAGGTCTAATTCTTGAATTGGCCGATAAACTTGATCAAGTCTATGAGGCCCTTACTGAATTGCAAAGAGGCAACACAGAGAAGGAATTTGTGATTATGTATCGCGATGCACTCATTAAAATCAAAAAAATAAAGCTACATTGCGTAGACTATTTTTTAAATAACATTTTACCTGACATTGTTAAGGAAAGCTCCAATTGTCCTATTGACATCAAAAGGATTACAAAAGAAGCTTTAGAGCTTTAACATGAATTTAAACCCCATCACCACAACTTCATTACAATGGTAACAAATAGTAACTTCGATAAAAGGTAGTCCGTACCTCACGTCAATGTTCATCTGGGTCCTCGAACCCCCGCCCATTTTTCACAAAGCTTAAGCGTTTCACGGGATGTGTGAAAAAAACCATACTCTCGATAAGGTTGCTCCCGATGCAATTCATAATATCGTTTCATGGCAACAGCGGAATCGTCAAAACGATCAATGAGAGCTACTTCATCAATGAGCCAGAACCCTCCCTCTGAACGGGACTTTAACGCCTCACAGACCACCCACTCATCAGGAAACTGCTCACGAACCTCTTCCCATCGCATCCTCGTCACCTCCGAATAACGATTTACAGTTACTTTTATTGTAACATATAAGCCTGAACGCAGGATCCATATATTGCAAAAGGATGCAAGACATCTTTCTAACGAAGCCTACTCGCGGATGACTACCTTAGCGATTGATTTCGATGCCGTTCTCGTTGTTCTACCCCAACTAATCGTTCCCTGCGCGCGGGACTGAACCCCTTGCAGGGGTTCGCCTCCCCATGTTCGCCACACATGCAAAAACCCGACCTCATGCGGTCGGGTTTTTCATGATGGAGGCCAACCGTGGCAGTGCAAAACCACAATTCGCCGGAGCCGCTCGTTCTTGCAATGAACTGCCCCTCGCATCCATGATTCCCTTGCGTCTCTCCGTTCCGTCAATTGTGCGCTGGGGATTGCCTCGTATCGAAAATAAGTAAAGCATGGGGCAAAGCCCCACCCCATGCTCTACAAACTGCGTACGCTTCAATTATTATCCTTGAGCCAAGAGCATCCGGGATTTGTTTTAACGGGTTTGCTACTAAAACTTTATCAGGTATACGAAAAAAAGCCGGCCGAAGTGAAATCGTCACTTATCGGCCGGCTATTTTTGTCCGTTGCTATATCATTCATGCTCCTCATCTAGTTAAACCTACACACCAATTGAGAATGGGATCTGCATATTTCGAACCATCTATATTACACACTCCACATGTGTTGAGTGCCGAGTGTGGCGAAATAACTAAGAATAAAACCGCCCGACACACAGCGATTTTTCCACTAACTAATATCAGTTAATGCACTTCACTGTCTGTGCAAAATTTAGACCCTGAGCGAGCCACGGAATCCCCTAGCACCATAATAAGATTCCGCACCGTTATGATACACGAAGACATTGCCGTAGCGGAAATCAGAAAAGATAGCACCACCAAGTTTTCTAATATCAGAAGGTGTTTTCACCCAACTCGATGTTTTCGTATCGAAATTTCCAAGTTTTTGAAGTTCCCGATACTGTTCTTCCGTTAAAAGTTCAATACCCATGGCACCCGCCATATCAATAGCGCTATTTTCCGGTCTATGTGCTTTCCTAGACTCCAGAGCTTCACCGTCGTAACAAACACTTCTGCGGCCTTTAGGACTTTCCGCTGAACAGTCATAATAAATGTATTCACCCGTCTTTTCATCATAACCAACAACATCCGGTTCACCGCCGGTTCTTTCCATTTCATGGAGTGACCACAGTTTTTCAATATTAGCTTCAAGCCTTGCTTGTACTTTAGTCCATTCAAAACCTATGTGGCGGTTCATGTTTTTATCAAAACGGGCTTTCAATACTCTAAGTAGTTCTTTACATTGTTCTGCTGACAACTCTCTGTTTTCAATTGTCATGATGAAACCTCCTTGAAATTTACGAAACACCTCATCATAATACCATACTCCAATTTCAAATATCGAATTCTCGAATATAAATGTCATTATTGCTAATCTTACAATGAAACAATAAAAAGCTCTACAGAGTCGAGGAAAATGCAAAAATCCACAACCTCATGCGGTTGTGGATTTACATGTTGGAGGCGAGGGGAGTATCGATATCTTGATTTAACTTGCTAACGAAGCCTACTCGCGGATGACGTTCTTAGCGGTGGATTTCGATGCCGTGCTCGTCCACTTCGTTCCCTGCGCGCGGGACTGAACCCCTTTCAGGGGTTCGCCTCCCCAAGTTCGCCCACATGCAAAAACCCGACCTCATGCGGTCGGGTTTCTGATGGTGGAGGCGAGGGGAGTATCGATATCTCGATTTAACTTGCTGACGAAGCCTATTCGCGGATGACGTTCTTAGCGGTGGATTTCGATGCCGTGCTCGTCCACTTCGCTACCTGCGCGCGGGACTGAACCCCTTGCAGKGGTTCGCCTCCCCTAATTCACCACCCAATACAAAAAGGACACTATCATTTAAACCAAAACTTTGCCGCTTATTCAACCATCTCTATGCCGGAAACAGGCCAATATGAGAGTGATTTCATTATAATGTTATCTTAATTCAAGCAAAACATTGCCGGAAATTATTTTTTCAAGCAAAGACTTGCCAGAAATAGAACGAATAAATTCTAGGATTTATCCGACATGTCTTATTAACTCAACTTTCGCAGTATGAAATCGGCAGGTAGGCCTTGATATAGTTGGGCAGACCAGTAAACCATGCTGGAGTTGACGCTGAATGAGAGTTGAAATCTTCTTTCCGGTTTTCGTAGCGATTTCCGTGATTAAATCGACCAGTTGCTGCAGGGCATCCGCCCAGTCGATGGTACCGACTCCATCGCAAAGCAAATAAAACAGTCCGCCAAACGATCGTTGATCGGTGCTAGCACTTGGAGGCCGGCTTCGCCAATACTTCTGCCGCAACCGAACCGCCCGCCCCCGCTCCTACGATGATCACATCGTACCGATCCCGCAGCTGATCGAAGGTTTTATGCGGTAAATCGGTTTCAGGAGCCGACTCTTGGCCGCCGGATACCGATCCGGGGCGAAAACCAAGCATTTCCCACAACTTGCCTTCCTTGTTCCCTCCTGCGTCAGGGCTTCCGTAATACCCTTCGATCACTAGACTCAATAAATTATTGAAGAAAAGCATAAGAAAGATAGAGGGCCCTCCGGGTGCCGGAGGGCCTTGGTTACGCATACGTTTATATCAAGTTCTTCGAGTCCATTATGCGCTTGCTGCTTTTCCTGTATGTCCAATATCAAGGATTTAGTATATCTTCTACTTCTCGATCTTAAGCTGAACGGCCTCAGCCACTTCAATGGTTACTTCCCATTCGCCGCGTACAACTCACTCATTTCTTTAATTAAGTCTTCGCCGCCGCTCTTCATCCACAGCTCGTTGGCCGCTTTCAAGCCGGCTTCGTCAATTTGCCCTACAATGAATTTGGTTCTGGCGTCGTTCACAATATTATCCAATTGAGAACCTTTTTGTGCATAAACGGTCGATACCAGCGGAGTAGCCGGATTCGGAACGACGAACTTTTCGCTCTCCTTCTGCAGCTGAGCCACTTTAGTTCTAAGCGGTGTTATCACAGTAGGCAGAATCCGATTTTCCGGAATATACGTCATGATTTGGGCCAAATCATTTTTTTCCGCGAGCAGCGCCGTATCCTTCGTAACTTCGGTCCCATTCGGCGTTTTCGTATACTGTCTGCCTTCAATCCCATAGTTCAACAAGTTTTGCATATCGGCATCGCTCAGCTTATCCAGGAACGCCAATACACGTTTCAACTCCGCTTCCGTTTTTACGGTCGCCTTGGAAATATGGACCATCCCTGCATAGCCCTCTGTCGGCAAGTTCCTGACCCCCTTAGGCCCGGAAACGTCGCCGAATACATCGAGATATTGCCGTTCTTCCTTGCCAAGCTTTTTCATCGCTTCCAGTGTTCGGCTATCGAAGCCAGAGACAGTGTCCCCTTCGGCAAGCAAGACACCGGATTGATTGTTGACGACGGGATCTCCCCATTTCGCCGAATCCAAGACGGCAAAATCCTGATTAATCAACTTCTCGTCATACAGCTTTTTGAAAAAGCGAAGCGCTTCCATATATTCGGGGGTAGTGTGTACCGGAATCAGTTTACCGCCGGCATCCGTACCCCATTTGTTTGGAGCCCCAAACCAGGTTTGCATCATTTCCCAAGGAAGATTGTATTTGGAAATGACCATGCCGTACGTATCGGCCTTCCCATTCTTATCCGGATCTTGCGTTGAAAATGCTTTCAGCATATTGTAAAATTCGTCAATCGTTTTGGGAGCCTGCAGACCTAGGTTTTCAAGCCAGTCCTTGCGGATAATCATCCCGTTTCTGGCCAGTGCCCGCGTGCGATAAAGACCATACACCTTCCCGTCCACGGAAGAGTTCTTCAGAACGATTGGGTTGGCTTTGCTCAAGTTCGGATAGTCCTTCAGGTAAGGCCCAAGCTCCCAGAAAGCGCCCGTTCTCGCTGCATTCACGAAGCTTGCCGTTTTGCTCTGCACGACCATAATCGCAGGCATTTTGCCGGATGCTAAGGTAATATTGTACTTATCCGAATAAGACGAGTTGGGCGCCCACTCCAGATGGATTTTGGTATTGGTCGCCTTTTCGATGGCCTGAACGACCGGGCTGTCATCCTTCGGGGTCTCGGTTGCAAAGGAAGGAAGCATAATATCGAGAGCAAGCGGCGGCTGCGCGGTTGGCTCGGAGCTGCTTACCGCAGGCTCCTTGCTATCCGAATCGCTTGAACATCCTATCAACCCCGTGAAACCTAATGCCGAAACGATTAACAGAGCGGAACCGCGTTGTAAGGTTTTCATTCTTTTTACCATATTGGATTCATTCTCCTCATAATTAGATTTTGGACCTTTAGCCTTTGACGGAACCAAGCAGGACCCCTTTGGCAAAATGCTTTTGCAGGAACGGGTACACGAGCAAAATCGGAATCGTGCCAACCACGATGGCCGCCATTTTAACCGCCTGCTCAGGGGGCTGAACGAACATGGGGTCTAATTGACCCGAATCCCCGAGGCTCCCCTGCGACAGTAAGATGATTTGGCGCAGCAATACTTGCAAGGGCCACTTCTCGGAATCGTTCATATAAAGCAGCGCTGTGAAGAAGTTGTTCCAGTGCCCTACCGCGTAAAACATGCCGAATGTAGCCAGCACCGGTTTGGATAGCGGCAGAACAATTTTCCACAATACGCCTACTTCCGTACAGCCGTCTATCCTGGCGGATTCCTCCAGCCCCGGAGGAAGCTCTTGGAAGAAATTTTTTACGATGATCAAGTTGAAGGCGCTGATCGCCCCCGGTAGCATTAAAGCCCAATAGGAGTCCAGCAAACCCAAGTTTTTCACTAAGAGGAAGGTGGGGATGATTCCGCCGCTGAACAGCATGGAGAAGATCACCAGGTTAAGAACCGTTTTCCTTCCATTCAGCGTTTTGCGCGCTAGTGGGTACGCCATCGTGATCGTAAAAAACAAGTTTACCAAGGTGCCTGCTGCCGTTATATAGACCGAAACCATAATGCTGCGAAGTAAGGTATTGGATGTGAAAATATACTTATATGCATTCAAGGAATACTCCGTCGGAATCAGAAAAAATCCTCTCGCGGTCAATTCCGCCTCTGTAGCGAACGATCCGCCAATAATGTACAGAAAAGGTACGATGGAGCAAAGGGCGAACAACGCCAGCAAGAAGTAATTGAATACGTCGAACACTTTGACGGATATGGTATTGTGCCGTTTTTCCATGTTTTTTCCTCCAACCCTAAATCAAAATCAATAAATGCCCTCTTCCCCGAACTTCTTCGCCAGGTAATTGGTGGATAATACGAGTATGACGCCCACAACGGATTTAAACAAACCGACGGCCGTGCTGTAGCTGAACGCGCCTTGTCTGATTCCCACGTCATACACATAGGTATCGAATACATCCGCCACGTCCCGATTCAGCGCATTCATCATCAAATAAATTTGCTCGAATCCGATATCTAGAACGTGCCCCATCCTAAGAATGAGCAAAATGACAATTGTGCTTCGGATGGCTGGAAGGGTAACGTGCCATAATTGACGCCATCTTCCTGCACCGTCGACGATCGCGGCTTCGTACTGCTCCAGGCTGACACCCGCCAGCGCAGCCAAAATGATAATCGTCCCCCAGCCGGCTTCTTTCCAGATCGTTTGCAAAATGATCAACGGCCTGAACCAATCGGGATCGGTCAAGAAAGCAATCTTATGGCCCGCATATTTCTGCAGCAGTTCATTAACGATCCCGCTTTCGGTCGTCAGGAACACGTAGGTAATGCTTACTACGATAACCATCGAAATGAAGTGCGGTACGTAAATCAGGGTTTGGACCGATCGTTTGAAAACGGCAACTCGAACCTCATTTAGCATAAGCGCAAGAATAATAGGGACAGGAAAATAGAAGACGATATTGTATAACGAAAGCAGCAGCGTGTTGCGAAGCAGCTTCATGAAATCGGGGTTTTGAAAAAAAATCGTGAACTGTTCCATCCCGACCCACTTGCTATGCCAGAAACCTAAAAACGGCTGATAATTCTGAAACGCAATAAGCAAGCCCCACATAGGGACATACTTGAAAACAAGAAAATACAAAACCCCCGGCAGCAGCAGCACATACAACCATTTGTCTCTCTTCACCTGACGGATCCACTTGGACTCGACTTGGCCGATCGGCTTCGTGTGTACAGACATTTTATCCATTGTGACCTCCTTTCGGATCTTCCCCCTTTAACCGTGGTTTGAATTGCAACATTTCTATCTGAAGCATAAGGCAGCCTAACTTTGCAGGCAATTATACATTTTTTCCGAAGGTACGAACGCCTCTGCAATAGCCGGCTTTGCACTTTTTCACCGTGATTAGACTTTTAATTTCTATACAAAAAGCCCTCAACCACCCAATTTAATAGGCGTCGAGGGCTGTTATCAAGTTTGGAGAGTTTCGCGACAACTAGTCTGACAAATACCGGTCACGATACTGACTTGGCGTGACTCCTACCTGCTTTTTAAAGATGCGATTGAAATACGTTTGTTGGTACCCCACCGCTTCTGCGATGTCATTCATTTTCCTATCCGTTTCCCGCAGCAGTTCCTTGGCCTTGTTCAACCGCAAGTCGGTCACATAGTCAATAAAATTGATTCCCGTTACTTGTTTAAAAGATTTGCTCAAGGTAATCGGAGTCGTACCTAAGTGGTCAGCACAACTGTCCAGCGAAATATCTTTGGTATAGTTTGTTTCTATATAGATTATAGCTTGTTCGATGATCTTCTGCACCTGCGAATTCGATCTCTCCATCATCGCCTCGATAAACGGATGGACAACTTTTGTGCAGATTAGTTGAACGATCCGATCTCGATCACGAATTTGCAGCAGGTTGCCGATTACACCAGAGCCCTCTAACGGAGGTTTCAATTGAATACCCGATAGCATAATCATATGCTGCATACTGCCCACCAGTAGAAGAAGGCTTTGTTTCACATCGGCTTCTTTACTGCCCCTGTCCGCCACTTCGTCCAGAAACTCAGCGATCAGATGATCGACTTCCTTCTTTTGTCCCATTCGTAACGCTTGCAAAATGTCCCTTTCCAATGCATAAGGGTATTGGAACGCACCCGGTTCAAGCTGAACATCCGGCTGCTCCATGTCGATGATCTGATTCGCGTCTTTCATCATCCGTGCCCATGAAACCTGATTGGCCTCTTCGAACATAAGCGGGATATCCCGCACCACGTCCGTCGGCTTGCAAATCGTAATCGTCACACGGACATGAAGAATCAGGTTGATCAGTTGCGTCAGCTCTCTGCTCATACCGAGTAGTTCACTTCTCTCCGTCACCGCATCGGAGGCGAATACGAGCAGGCCGAACGAATCGTGAAGGTTAATGACACTGGATTCCTTCAAGCGTGATGCCGCCAGTTCCTGAATCATATTGGCCGCCGCAAACGTTGCAAGTTCTCTTTCATCATGAGTAAACTTGCCGTCCGGTTGAGAAAATCCGGCTAGTTGCACATTGACTACAATATATTGCCTGCCATCGGTTTCCCAGCCGTACTGCTTCATCCGGTTCTTGAGCTCCTGCTCGGAATAATGATCCAGGTATTGATGGAACAGCTGCAGCAGAAAACCTTCTCTGATATGAGGCATTTGTTCCTGAAGTTTATTCTGCAAAAGGCTGCTCTCCCTCGATAAATGTCCCCATTGGTTTTCAAAAAGCTTGAATTCGTCGAGGTTTCGGCTACTTCCGCCGGCAAGCAAATTCAATAGCTTCTTGACTGGCGAATAGATGCGATTGGAGGCGAACCACGACAGAGTTAATGCCAAAGCGAAGCCTGAAGTACTGAAGAGGAGGATCAATTGGGATACGAAAATAATCGGCGAAGTAATGGCTGAGATCGGCGTGGCCGAAACGTAAGTCCACTCGGTATCGATTCGCGACAGCTTCCCGAACAAAACCGAATACTGGTCACCGTTCCACTTGAACGAGAACGCCCCCTCTTGGGTTCCCAATTGCATGACGGCTTTCTTAATGGCCGCTTCAAACTCGTTCGATGAAGAAGTTCCACTCTGGACGGAAGAGAAAACTTCGTTGCGCTGATTCATGAGAAACGTGCCGCTCTTATCATAAGGATTCAACACTTTTAACATGTTCTCGACTTTTTTGCGATCTAGGTTTACAACAAGGAGACCGAACGGGTTCTGGTTCATATCCACTATTTTGTGGACCAACAAGGCTGCATTCGAATTCAAAGCGGATGAATTCGTGAATTGGGACGAATTCGTCCAGTAGGCCGTTCCCCCTGTGTTCAGCAATTGCCTGAAATACATCACTTGGCTTGGATCGTTGAACGGATTGTAGTCCGGGTCGAACCTTATAGGCGACTGCCCGTCAATAAACAGCGCCACCCCTTTGATGAGAGGATGGGAACCTTGCATCACGAGCAGCGTTTTGTTGATGTCCCTTGTTTCCTCAAAATGATATACAAAATCAAGAGTCTTTAAGCTTTCGCCAAACCGCGGCTCGAATGCCCAGTGACTCAAGGTTAATTCCAAATAGTTTAATTGCTCATCCACTGTTCTGAATTGTTCCGAAATTTGTTTTCGATGCGAGTCAATCAACGTGGATTCGATTTTACCGGAAATGCCCCAGTAAACGCTTCCACCGATGACAAGCCCCGGGATGCTCGAGCTAAGCAGAATGAGAACGAGGCTTTTTTTGTAGAAGAGTCCTTTGGAATTTTGAAAAAATCGGTGCAAATCGTTCCATACTTTTGACATTTTTTCTCACCCATTGAGTTGGTTTAGGAAGCTATCATGCTAATAGTAAGCTGGTTGCTGTCAACTTCTTATAATCTATTATACATTCAACTCGACCGCGAGAATTACTTGTAATAAAATGGATATTAAGCTGGCTGAGACAGTTAACGTGATACCGATTACTGTGGTCTTACGCTCTGCAGGCTCACGATCGCTTCCAAGGATCCGGCAATGTAGGCGGCTTGCAGAGCCCTGACTTCCTCCGTATAATGCACATGATTGCAAAATGCGCTTGTTCCGAAGCATCGGGTAAACGTATACAGATCAATCAGGGAACCCCATGCGCGCATGACCTCGTCCGCAACGCTATTATAGGCTAAACCGTCTTGATGAAAATAGAAAAACCGTCGACAGTTCGGTATTATGGATGTCCTCCACCGCATCTGTACCGACGGCGCCGACAAGACATACTTTAGTAATCGATTACTATTTTTAATCAGATTACCACACCCCCGCGAGCTTTGTCATCCGTTTTCTGTGCGACTCCCTCAAGGCGTAAACAAAGGAACCCATGGCCGTTTCTTCCTTGCCGGGACTATCCTCCAGCATCGTGATGTACCTATGCACCTGTCTTGCCGCTGCCGATCGCAGTCTCCATATCTACGCAGCCATTTGATTTTTCTCATTGCTTTCACAATAGTATTCGATTACTATAGAAGAATATTTTTCTTCTATGTCGTCAAGATATCTTGGAAGTACATACTAGATAGCTTCCGAAAGGCAGGTCGCACTCCATCATGAATGGTAATGAGCATATCAACCCTGAATCCGAAAAGAAGCCCGTGACTGCCGTCATTGTCGGTGCGGGGCACCGCAGCTTGCTGTACGCTTCTTATTCCCTTCTACATCCGGAAGAGCTGCGAATCGTCGGCGTCGTGGACCCGGACGAGGCTCGCCGTCGATCCGCCGCGGAACGATTCGGCTTTCCAACTGAACATGCTTTCGCGTCGGTCGAACAGCTTGTAACCAGACCGCGGATCGCCGACGCGGTCATCAACGGAACAATGGATCAGTTGCATGTTCCGACGTCGCTGCCGCTGCTGAAGGCGGGATACCATCTCCTTCTGGAAAAACCGATCGGCGTCCATGAAGAGGAAGTGCTGTCGCTCTATGAGACAGCCCTGAAATACGGGCGCAGCGTCATGATTTGCCACGTGCTGAGATACGCTCCGTTCTATGCTGAAATTCGCCGCCAGCTTGAATTGGGGGCGATCGGGGACATCGTCTCCATCCAAACGGAAGAGAACGTCAGCTATCATCATATGGCAACCGCCTTCGTACGCGGCAAATGGAACAGCCAGGCAAGCTGCGGTTCCACGATGCTGATGGCCAAATGCTGTCACGATCTCGATCTGATCGCGTGGATGAAGGGCGGCATTCGTCCGGTCAAAGTGAGCAGCTTCGGCAGCCTCATGCAGTTTAGGGAAGCGACTGCGCCGGAGAAAGCCGGGACGCGCTGCCTGTCGGACTGCCCTCTTGAGGCCGATTGCACTTATTCGGCCGGCCGTATGTATATCAGGCAGCAGTTATGGGGCTCCTATGTTTGGGACTTCCCCGGTCTCGGACAAGACGCCCCCGAGGAAAAGAAGCTTCACTCTCTGCGAACCGACAATCCGTACGGTCGCTGCGTCTGGCGCTGCGATAACGATGTGGTCGATCATCAGGTGGTGATCGTCGAATTCGCCGATGGCAGCACGGCTTCGCACAGCTTGAACGGCGCCACCCCCAAACCGTGCCGCACGATTCATATTACGGGCACGAAGGGCGAAATTAGCGGCACGATGGAGAACGGTTATTTCGTCATTCGCCGCCCGGATTCGGAAGAACGGGTTAAGGAATATCGCATCGAACTCGACGTATCCTCGGACATGCACGGCGGAGGCGATCTGCGGCTTGTCGCCGATTTTGTCCGTACACTGCACGGAGAAGCGCCTTCATTATCCTCTACGTCCCTGGACAAATCGATTTTCGGTCATCAAATCGGTTTCGCGGCCGATCGCGCCCGTCTGACGAACAGCGTTGTCGCGATCGACGAGCTCTGACGGTCGTTCCCCTCGAAACACGCCAACGGAGTAGGAAGGGTGTGGAAATTGATGGACGGCACCCTCACTCAACAGACGGTCGATGAGTTCGAAAGAGCCTCATCAAATCCGATTGACTCCTATATGTATACCCGCGGCAACAATCCGACGGTGCGGGCGCTCGAATCGCGGATGACGGCGTTAGAAGGCGGGAGATAGCCCGTTGCTTTGCGTCCGGAACAGTGGCGGCGAGGGGAGTATCGATATCTTGATTCAACTTGCTACCGAAGCTTACTCGCGGATGACTACCTTAGCGGTGGATTTCGATGCCGTGCTCGTCCGCTTTGCTTCCTGCGCGCGGGACTGAACCCCTTGCAGGGGTTCGCCTCCCCAAGTTCGCCACCCAATAGAAAAAGGACACCTCTGAGGTGTCCTTTTTCATATTGGTGGAGGCGAGGGGAGTCGAACCCCTGTCCGAAGATCACGCCACACCGGTGTCTACGGGTGTAGTCACAGTATTGATGTCACCCGAGCGTCGTCCTGTAACACACTACGCGTTGGGTCAGCCTGATTGTCTTATTCCGTTCGACCCCAGGCGGAGACCGAACGGCGGATCCCACTAAAGTTGAGCCCCTATCCTAGCACATGGGCGATGCGAGGTAGAAGCACGCTAACAGGTTATTAAGCTGCTAAAGCGTAGTTGTTTTGTGTTTTGCCATTTAATTGGCTTTAGCGTTTTATAGTGGACGCGTCCCCACTACCCGCAACCGTTGCTCGTACTATCCCCGTCGAATCCAAGAACGCCCCCAAGTTAGAAGGTGTAGCTAAAATGTTCCTTTCCCGACTTCCACCTCGGGAAAGGAACAGGAGTGATGGAGAAGAAGAAAAAAAGGTTATGAAGCAAGTTTCCCTGCTACATCTAAAGTATATCACAATCGCGCGCATTTATGGGAAGAGGTTATTGGGAGTGCAGGCTTCAACTGACAATGATGCCAGAAGTCACCTGTCACAACTACCTACTGTGATCCATCGAATACTTTACGCCGTTTAAGGTAAACGACATTACCTTAACGTGCCACCTTCTGCTTCTCACGCAAAGCCCGCTGGATGTCACGTTGTGCGTCACGCTTAGCTTCGGTTTCGCGTTTGTCGTACTGCTTCTTACCACGTCCGATGCCGATTAGCAGCTTCGCGTAACCGTTGCGAATGTAGATCTTCAACGGCACAAGTGCATACCCTTGCTGCTTCGTTGTCCCGATCAGCTTGCTGATCTGGTCCTTCTTCAGCAGCATCTTCCGCGCTCTTGTCGGATCAGTCGGATTGCTCCGTCCCCCTTGCTCGAACGGGCTGATGTGCATATTGTGCACGAAAGCTTCGCCATTGCGAATGGTACAGAAGCTATCTGATATGTTAGCCTTCCCCATCCGAACGGACTTAATCTCCGTCCCGGTCAGAACCATGCCGGCTTCATACGTATCTTCGATGAAATAGTCATGGGAAGCTTTTTTATTCTGGGCGAGCAGTTTGCCCTCGCTCTTCTTACCCATGGGAATCACTCCTTCAATCGGTCGAACCGACCAGCTAGGAGTTTATTGTATCAACTCCACCCTCAGAAAGCAATGCAGGCAAGGAGGTATAACTATTTTTTCCGCTTGCTGCTCTTGCGCACGAAGCCGCGCATCGCCTTGCCGGCGTCGCCGCCCGGCGCGCCCGCTCCCGCGCCTGCGCTGTCGCCGCGCGAGCCGCCGCCCTTGCGGCCACCGCTGCGCCCGCTCGCGCCCGGCTTGCCGCCACCGGCGCCTCCGCCTG
>NZ_JBFUIX010000033.1:0-62037 GCF_056401635.1 Paenibacillus sp. P4_E11
AACAAAATGTCTAGCTACTCAATCAAAACAATCTCAGAAAACTACAAAATGACTGCTTTCGGTGTTTCACTTGAAGACTACAACGACTGGGCAGGTAATGCAGCAAAAACTGCAGCGAAAAAAGCTGAAATCACTGAAAACGGCAAGCTTGCTGAACTTCTCGCGCTCGCTGACGGGCAAGAATATCAAATCAACTACGTCATCGACGGCAAGGCTTGGCGCGGCTTCGGCGTGATGGGTGAGTTCGACGTGGAAGGCGCGGTCGTCCTCGATTTCCTCGCTGGCGACTACCTCGTCGTACCTGGCACAGGCGCTGACAAAGACCGCCTTGCTGACGAAATCACAGGCAAAGTTTTCGGCGGCATGATGCAAGAAATCACAGACTACAAATACGTTGGTCCTGGTAACTCAACATTCGTCAAAGCTGCTGAAAACGGTGAATTCTACGGCGAAATGTGGCTTCGTGTAAAGAAAGTMGAAGGCTAATCTCTGTCAAATTCGACAAAATCAAAAAACAAGGTCTGTCAAATTTGATAGACCTTAATTTAAGAGGAAAAACACTTGAAAAACTCACTTCATTTTTATTCTTGCAATTTTGGCGACGGCTATGCCCCTTTTTCGGCGCAAAGTAATTTTTAGACAGCCTGGAAATCCAGGTGTAGCAACAAAGCTCGGGATTACCGATCGTGAGCCTGAGGACATCACTTTGTACGGTGCGATCATTCTTGCAGGTCATCAGATTGCTTTTTCGGACATGATTCTGTGAACATTTTGGCAGAATACAAACTGCAAGCTTTTGGCGGCAAAGAAGGCTTCTTGCTTGACATTGGCATTTTGTAGCGGAGCCTGACCTCTCAGAAGTTAAACTGGATAATAGGAGCACTCACATGACAGATTACACACTTGAACACAAAAAATCATTCACATTGACCGCTTATGGTTTTTCAATCCAGTCGAATTTCCAAGACATGCCAGCTTTGCAAAAGGAAAAAGCTGAGTTTTGGGGCGGACTCAAGGCTGACGGGCGTTTTGATAAGCTCAAAAACGCCGCAAAAGACGATCGCGAATGGTCAGTCAACGAGGTTTATCAAGGAAAACCGTGGAATTATTTCGCGGTAGAAGCTGGCAAATCAGTGGCTGACGCAACGCGCATCATCGAGTTTCCAGAGAGCGAGTACATCGTGGTCGCAGGAAATGGCGACAAGGAAACTTTGTTTGATCAGCTGACTTACCGTGCTTTTGGCGAAGTCTTGGCCCAAATCACTGACTATGCATACATCGGCGGTCCAAATGCAACTTATCGCAAAGATAACGGCGACGGCACTTTCTATGGGGAATTTTGGGTGCCTGTGGTTAAAAAATAAATAAGAAAAAATCCTGTGAAAACAGGATTTTTTTATTTTGTCAAATGGTTGTAAAGATCGCCGAGCGTGCCTTCATGGCAACAGGTTC
The DNA here is from genome assembly GCF_056401635.1 of Paenibacillus sp. P4_E11. Classification (NCBI taxonomy): domain Bacteria; kingdom Bacillati; phylum Bacillota; class Bacilli; order Caryophanales; family Paenibacillaceae; genus Paenibacillus; species Paenibacillus sp. P4_E11. Next base: position 1,453 of record NZ_JBFUIX010000033.1, read on the forward strand.
ACCCGCGAGTCCTTATGAGAAATCAAGCTTTTTTGTTCTTATGTCCCTGTTTTTTTGTCGTAATGAAATGCTATCGGATGTCAAGAATATGTACTGATTCCCGAATATTATGAAGAAATGGTTCTTCATTTCGCACCATCACGAAATTAGCTGACTGATCTGGACTTTATAAAATTCGTTGACACGACGCCTAATGGTGTCCTACAATGAAAGAGACACCAAATGGTGACCTATTAGAGGTCTTAGGAGAGGGTGCTGTGAGCGAAAACAACCAGTTGCGGGATGTGTTTGACGCAATTGCAGACCCAACTAGACGCCGACTGATTCGTCTGTTAGCAGAGTCAGAGGAGATACCGCTTCATGAGTTAACGACACAGTTTCAAATGGGCCGTACAGCGGTATCCAAGCATTTGACAATCCTTAAAGAGGCCGGACTGGTCCTTGACAGAAAAGTCGGCAGGGAGACGCGATTTAGGCTAAACGCCTCACCACTTAGAGAAATTCATGATTGGGTGGCGTTCTACAACAAGTTCTGGAGTACGAATTTGTTGCGTTTGAACCAACTATTAGAGGAGGAGGATGAATGAGTTTATCCTTATCCTTTTTGGTCCGCCTTAACCGATTCAAGCAAGCTTGCCAAGCGGGTGGTCAACATCCACAATGGTCAGGCGATGGAGAATGATTTTGAGTCCGTCGTAGGACACCGTTTTCAGTTTCGCACGCAACCGTCCGAATATTGGGATGGTATTATTGACGGAGAAGTGCTTATCGTAGACGCACCAAACCGGGTGTCCTACACTTGGGCCAGCGGAGGGGAGAAGCACACGGTCACCTGGACGCTGCAGGATTTAGGAGACGGAAAGGTTAACCTTCATCTCGAACAAACCGGATTCGCCAATGCTCAAGGTCTCGAAGGCGCTAGGTATGGCTGGGGTAAATGGTGCGGCGAGCTTGAAAAGGTATTGATTGCAGCCGCTCTGGTACTCATGAATACCGCGGACTTTTGATTTATCGGGCGGCAATCGAGCAAGTATTTTCTGCTTAAAACAAGTCGATAGAGGGGTATACCTTGATGATAAAAGGTGAAAGGAATCCTAAGATTGATCCATTTTTTAGTAAGGCTAAAAAGTGGAAGGAAGAATTCGAGATGTTGAGAGAGATCGTTCTTGACTGCGAGCTGACCGAAGAATTTAAGTGGATGCATCCTTGTTACACGTTTCAGAATAAAAACATCGTTTTAATCCATGGATTTAAAGAATACTGTGCGCTTCTGTTTCACAAAGGCGTCTTGTTAAAAGATCCCCATAGGATCCTAATCCAACAAACGGAGAATGTACAGGCGGCGCGCCAAATTCGGTTCACCAATGTTCAAGAGATAGATGAGATGCAGCTTATCTTGAAAGCATATATTGATGAAGCCATTGAAGTTGAAAAAGCCGGTTTGCAAGTGACCTATAACAAGAATACGGAATACACCATTCCTGAAGAATTACAAAATAAATTCGTTGAAATCCCTGATTTGAAAATTGCTTTTGAAGCATTGACGCCTGGACGGCAAAGAGCGTACATACTTTATTTTTCTGCACCCAAGCAATCCAAAACTCGAGAGTCCAGAATTGAAAAATATTTGCCGCATATTCTCAATGGACAGGGATTAGATGATTAGTATATTTTATCTATGTTGAAGGACTAGAACATCCATTGATTAAACTCCGCGCTAAGCGCGGAGTTTTTGTTTACAAATAAGAATTTATAAATCCCGGGGTCCCCGCAAAGGGGCTTCGCCGTGGAATAAGCTCCGAAGGCCCACGTCACTTTGTGGGGTCATTTAAGCATGTAAGTTCATGTCTTTTTCTCGCCACCGCACCTTTTCTGGTATACGGGTTTGTATTTGTGCGGTCATATTGCTAAAGTATATAGAAAATTGAATTTTACTTGGAGGAACAGAGATCATGGTTGATTTGCCAAATTGCCCGAAATGTAATTCAGTATACACGTACGAAGATGGAAGTCTATTGATTTGCCCGGAATGTGCTCATGAGTGGAATATAGAACTAGAATCTGAGGATAATGCCGATAGAAGGATAATCAAAGATGCCAATGGTAATGTACTAAACGACGGTGATTCTGTTACTGTAATCAAAGACCTTAAAGTAAAAGGAAGTTCGTTAGTCGTCAAAATAGGAACAAAAGTAAAAAATATACGTTTGGTTGATGGGGATCATGATATTGATTGTAAGATAGATGGTTTTGGAGAAATGAAATTAAAATCTGAATTTGTAAAAAAGGTATTGTAGGCATATGGAGCGGTGAATGAAAGGGTAATGGGTATGAAGGAAAGTGAACCATTTTTTGCCCGCAAGAAGAAGGAGATTGGCGTCTCCTTGAATGAAGTCCAGCGAGAGGCCGTGCTTCAGACTGAAGGTCCACTGCTGTTATTGGCATCGCCGGGCTCCGGGAAAACGACCACGATCATTATGCGAATTGGCTATCTAATCGAGGAGAAGAGAGTTCATCCATCAAGGATCAAGGCGGTTACGTTCAGCCGTGCATCAGCAAGTGATATGAAGGAGCGGTTCAAGCGTTTTTTTCCACATCTGCCTCCAGTCGATTTCTCAACGATTCATAGCTTTGCTTTCGAAGTGGTGCGGGATCACTTTCGCAAATCGGGAATGGCTTACCAGATTATCGAGGGTGACGTCGATATGGAGAAGCAGGAAGCGGCTGATTCGGATGCATGGCCCTTGCACAAGAAGATCATTTTGCGGAAGATGTTCCAATCGATGGTTGGAGAGAACATGACCGACGATCAGATGGACGAGTTGACGACCTATATCAGCTACATCAAGAACAAAATGATCCCACCCGATCAATGGGCATCGGTAAAGGTTGAGGTTCCAGAAGCGGAGCGAATTCTGCGTGAATATGAGTCCTTTAAGAAGTCGGCCCACCCGAAGGTGTTAATCGATTACGACGATATGCTGACGATGGGAGAACAGGTTCTGGAGAGAGACAGGAACCTGCTTCGGAAGGTTCAGATGAGGTATGATTATGTGCTCACCGACGAGAGCCAAGATACTTCTATGGTGCAGCATGCCATTATCGAGAAGCTGGTTCGGGGGCATGGGAATCTGTGTGTGGTAGCCGACGATGACCAGTCGATCTATAGCTGGCGTGGGGCAGAGCCATCTTACTTGTTGAATTTCAAACAGGTATACCCGCATGCGACTACATTGTTCATGGAGCAGAACTATCGGTCATCCCAGGATATCGTGACGGTCGCCAATTCTTTCATTAAACGTAACGAGGATAGGTACGACAAAAATATGTTCACCAACAATCCATCAATGAAGCCGATCAATATCAGGAGTTTGACGGATTACTTGAACCAAGCCAAGTATTTGGTGAAGGAAATTGAGAAGGTTGAGGACCTCGCTGAAGTGGCCGTGTTGTATCGCAACAACTCCTCCTCCATTGCCTTAATGAATGAGTTCGATCGAGCTGGTATCCCGTTCTATATGAAGGATGCCGACAATCGCTTCTTCTCTCATTGGGTGGTTGGCGATATTCTGAATTTCATGCGAATGACCTTTACCGACAAACGTCCGGACTTATTGGAGCAAATCCATCTGAAGTTCAACGGATATATTAGTAAGCAACAGATGGCGGCTTTGAAACAAATCGACAATAACGAGTCGGTCTTCGATAACTTGTTGAATTACGTTCCGTTGCAGGACTATCAAATCAACCTACTGAAGGCGAGCAAAGAAACATTCCTGGAGATGAAAGGGATGCCGCCGCTGCATGCGATCCGGGTCATTCGAGGTCGGTTGGGCTACGAGAAAGCGCTGGAGAAGATGTGCGAACGACTTGGATTTCGAAAAGAAACTTTGATCGGGATCCTGAACACGCTGGAGGAGATTGCGGATACGTTGGATACGATGGAGGCGTTCGCGAGTCGGCTCAAGCACTTGGAAGCGGTACTCAAGACCGCCAAATCCAGAAAGGGTCAAAATGCGGTAACGTTCTCGACGCTTCATAGTGCGAAAGGATTGGAGTTCGAGCGAGTGTATATGATCGACCTGATCGACGGGATTATCCCCTCTCCGGATGACAAAAGCACCGCCCTTATGGAAGAAGCGACTCGCTTGTTCTATGTAGGAATGACACGGGCCAAAGAGTACCTGGAACTGATCGGGTATCAGGAGCGGGATAAGGAGAAGACAGCAGAGTCTCCATTCGTAGCAGCTGTTAGGAGCATCATTGACCCTCCGAAGGTGAAGGAGACAAGGAATGCGCCAGCACAGCAAGTAGCGGTGACTGTAAGGAAGCCACCGGGTTCGCGGCAAACGTTGGTCCCCTACAACCCCAATGCTATCCGTAGTAAGTCGGAGTTGATAGTTGGGGCGACGGTTAGGCATAGGGTTTTCGGGACGGGATCTATCCTCACGCTAGACGATGAACGGGTTCATGTTCGATTTCAAGCAAGCATAAAGATTCTTTCTGTTGAAACTTGTTTGAATATGGGCTTGTTAGAGCCGGTATGTAATGTTTAAGAAAAAAGCCAGCAAACCCTTGAGTTTGCTGGTTTCTTGCACTTCAAAACTTATTGTCGTAAAACAGATTAGCAGAAACGGAGCTTGTATTAAGGTTCATCCATATACTTATCTTTGTCTGTAAGTTCAACGATACCATCTTCTAGAAATTTACCATCTGTAACTAAAGTCATATCTCTGCAACTGTTGTTAATATTCATTTTGTCTGCAACCAAGTCTTCATTGCTTGCTAATTCATTCTTTTCTTCCGGCATACGAACCCTCCTTTCGTTGCAAGTAGGGTTACCAAATTCAAGGAATAAATTCAATTTAGAGGATCCATAAATGAAAAGAAATACGAAAATTCGAGCATGCTAGTTAATCATCAAGCTCAGCTATTCTTTAATGGCGACGGGTCAGTGACCAGAATAGAAGAGCCAAAGCACTGACACTAGCACCTAACAAGCACACCCCGTTCCAGCCCGAATGATCATAGATACTGGTAGATGCAATTGACCCGATGGCGCTGCCAATGGAATAGAAAATCATGTAACCTGCGGTAAGCCTACTACGTGCCTCAGGACGCACAGTAAAGATCATGCTCTGGTTAGTGACATGTACGGCTTGTACGGCCAGGTCAAGAAGGACAATACCAACGATTAATACGAGAAGTGAATGGTGGGTATAACTGATTGGCAACCATGATGTAAGCAACAGAACCAACGCCACGCCGGTGGTCCTCTGGCCTAAACCTTGATCAGCAAGGCGACCTGCTCGCGCTGCCGCTAACGCCCCCGCAACTCCAGCGAGACCAAATGCCCCAATCGCAGTATGCGAAAGAGAAAGCGGCGGAGCACTTAGAGTCAGCCCTAAGGAAGTCCATAATATACTAAAAGCAGTAAAAATCATCAGGGCTAGTGCAGCACGGATGCGCAAGATTCGTTCTTGTAAGAACAACGTGAGCATAGAGCGTAGCAACTGTAGGTAGGACAATGACACTCTATCGTGCTCAGAATGAGGCAGCACCCGGAACAAAACGCCTGCCATGATTAGCGTTAATCCCGCAGAGACAAGATAAACCGAACGCCAACCGGCTAAATCCGTTAATACGCCAGCGAAAGTTCGCGCAAGAAGAATACCAATTACGATTCCACTTGTCACAACTCCGATGACACGCCCACGTTCGGCCGAGTCAGCCAAGGTTGCTGCGAACGCAACGAGCGTCTGTGTTACTACGGCGAGCAGTCCAACCGCAGCTATGCCTATGAACAGAACCGTACTGGAAGGGGCGGTGCCAACCACAATCAAAGCCATCACGGATAAAAGCATCTGTCCAGCGATCAGCCAACGTCGATTTAATAAATCGCCGAGCGGCACTAGTAACAGCAGTCCCAGCGCGTAACACACTTGAGTGATTGTAATAACAATGCCGACGGTTGAATGGGTAATTCCGAACTCGTCCGAAATAGCGTCCAGTAATGGTTGCGCGTAATAGATGTTGGCGACAGCCAGTCCGCAGGCGATAGCAAATAAGAGTGCCACATATCGAACGAACTTCTCCAAAAATAACACCTCCTTCAGTTTTCTATTGCTCATTTCACTTAATAATGTACCGATTGGTATGAAATATTCCTGATCAATATACCTCTCATAAATACTAAATGTCAAGGTTTTACTATAGTAAGGTAGATGAATTGACAAAGTAACCTACTGTAAGTAAAATCATAATATACCGTTCGATATGAAAAGAGGGGGTTGTTATGGCTCGACAACGCGAATTTGATATGGAAAAGGCATTGGATGCAGCTATGCAACTATTTTGGGAAAAGGGGTTCGAAGCTACCTCTTTGAGCGATTTAACATCAAGAATGGGCATTCAGCGACCCAGCATATACTCAGCCTTTGGAGACAAAAAAGAACTATTTGAAGCTGCATTGCGAAAATATACGAGTTCTCATGCTGCCTATGTACGCGCCAATCTTCAAAACAATCTTTCTGTCAAAGAAGCATTCCGTGCTTTTTTTGAAAATATAGTGGCAAAGGAATATGAAAAAAGTCCAAGCTGGGGATGCTTCTGCATCAATTCGATGGTGGAACTTTCGCCTCATGATGAGAAATTTGAAATCCTAACAAGAGAACATCAGATGTACCTTTCGGTCATATTTCAAGAAACGATTGAACGAGGTTTGCGCTCAGGTGAGCTTGATAGCGGTATTAACGCAAAGAGTTTGGCACAGACATTGGTCGTATCGTTAATAGGGCTTACGGTTATGATGAAATCCCGTCCTGAACGATCATTTGTTGATAATGCTGTGAAAGAATACCTTGCTTTGCTTAGGTAGAACACGGTATCAATGGCTTCGGAGACGTAGGTGGCAGCTTTGGCAGTATAGGTAGTGGCATTTCGTATGATGAGGGCCGACGAATTTCAGGTATGTATGCCTGATGTTCGCTCGGCTTTTTATTTTGTGTGGCCCGCCGTGTCCGGGTTATTGATCATGAAAGGCATACCGGAGCAAAAAGCGCTTAAACCCCAGAGCAAAACAAGTGAATGGCATCAAAAAGTGGATATTTCCAAAGAAGACGGCGGTTGTTATGTTGGGATCAAGCCGGTCCGCAACAGGCTGACAACAGAGAGGAGGAGAACGAAGCATGCTTGCACAACCAGCCGCGGAAGTTGGAAGCGGCAAACGCGCCAAACAAACGGGTTCGCGAAGGTCGTTATGGAGGGAGCTCAAGCGCAGACCGTTTCTTTATATGCTGCTCATCCCCGTAATCGCTTATTTTATCGTATTCAAATACCTCCCCTTGTACGGGGAAATCATCGCATTTAAACAATTTCGGCTGGCCGATGGCATCTGGGGAAGCAAATGGGTGGGGCTGGAGCATTTCAACCGGCTGATGCACAGCAGCGACCTGCTGAAGATCGTCCGCAATACGCTTCTCTTGAATGTATACGGGCTATGCATCGGTTTTCCCGTGCCGATCGCGCTCGCCATTATATTGAACGAGGTTCGAGTGGAATGGTATAAGCGAGTCGTACAAAACCTGCTGTATTTGCCGCATTTCCTATCCTGGATCATTCTCGGCACGATTGTGATCGGCCTATTGTCCCCAAGCACCGGGTTTGTCAATTATGTGCTGAAGGCGTTCGGGATCGATCCGGTTTATTTCATGGGTAGCACCTTCTGGTGGCCGCTCGTGTATGTGTTCTCCGGCATATGGCGGGACGCTGGCTTCGGCACCATTCTCTTTTTGGYGGCCATGTCAAGCATCGACCCGCATTTATATGAGGCAGCCAGAATCGACGGCGGCGGGAAGTTGCGGCAAATCTGGCACGTGACGCTACCCGGAATCCGAAGCACGATCGCGATTGTGCTCGTTCTACAAATGGGGCATATGCTCGATGTCGGCTTCGAGAAAGTATGGGTGCTCACGAATCCGATGGTAACGAGCGTTTCCGACGTCATGAGCACCTACATCTACAGACTGGGCCTCGTCAACCTGCAGTACAGCTACACAACCGCCATCGGGTTGATTCAATCCCTCGTAGGCTTGATATTGGTGCTTTCGGTGAATCGTATCATACGGGCGATGGGAGAGCGGGCGTTATGGTAGGAAATGGGTGCAGTACGAGGCAAGGTTCACGGAAAGGAGGGACTGCGTATGGCTTTTAGGAAGGGCAGCGTGTCCCGCGGCATTCTATATCTCTTCTTGGCGGCGTGCACGTTCACAACGGTGTTTCCGATTCTGAATGTGCTGGCGGTTTCCCTCAGCTCGGGCGAAGCGATTCGAGCAGGCAGCGTATCGATATGGCCGATAGAGTTTACTCTGGAGTCCTACCGCAATTTGATTGATGATGGGCAGTTGTTCATGGCGATGAGAAATACGGTCGTGATGACGGTTGTCGGCACATTACTGAATATTTTGGTTACGATTATGGCGGCTTACCCACTGTCCAAGGCGGATCTCCGCGGACGGGGGCCAGTCCTCGGGATGATCATTTTCACCATGCTGTTCGGTGGAGGGCTTATCCCGCATTTTCTGCTCATTAAAAGCTTGGGACTTATGAATACGTATTGGTCGCTTTGGCTGCCGGCACTCCTCAGCACGTACAACCTCTTCGTTCTGAAGACGTTCTTCGAAGGGCTGCCGAGCGAGCTGGAGGAGTCGGCTTCCATCGACGGGGCGAAGGACTGGGTGGTGCTTGTGCGGATTGTCCTGCCGCTTGCGCTTCCTGTACTCGCTGCGTTAACGCTGTTCTATGCGGTGGGATGGTGGAACGCCTATTACAACGTGCTCATCTACATTAAGAGCTCGACCAAGATGTCCCTCATGGTCAAGCTCTATCAGATGATCGACAATATAGATCCCGCGCTCTTGCTCGGGGATTCAACGGACGCGAACCATACGCTGCCACCGGAAGGGGTACGGGCGGGCGCCGCCATGTTGGCTGCGCTGCCGATCCTGCTCATTTATCCGTTCCTGCAAAAATATTTCGTAAAAGGTGTCTTAATGGGCTCCGTAAAAGGCTAGTTGGTTCAGCGTGTAGGATCAATCGTTCATAATGGCGCCAAGCGCCTTGTGATATAATCAATCTTTGTGGGAGGTCACAGTATGAAGAGAACGAAACGATGGGTGTTAGGTTCTACGATTCTGGCATTAATGCTGGGAACGGCGTTAACAGGTTGCGGCAAATCGGAGGGAGGCGCGAGCGGCAGTCCGGCTCCGTCCGCTTCAGGTAAGACGGAAGACAAGTACGACAAGCTGCCGAAGGCCGTCAGTGTTTCGATATTCGACCGGGGCACCGTCGCGGCAGATGAAGGCTCCTACGAACAGAATCGCTGGACCAAGTGGATTCAGGAACAATCGGGCATCCAGGTCAAATACGTCCCGGTTCCCCGTAACCAGGCGCAGGATAAGCTAAATACGCTGATTGCCTCCGGTGAAGCACCGGATCTGATATGGGAATATGACCGCAATTATATCGGTACGCTCGTCACACAGGGCGTCATTCAACCGATTGACGATTATATCAATAAGTACAGCACGGTATTGAAGAACTATATCAACGAGAATCCGGACTTGAAGCCGTTCATGACATTCGACGGTAAAATATACGGGATCACAACAAGGCGGCCAGCAAACGGCTTGGCCAACGGCGGTATGTGGATACGTCAGGATTGGCTAGACAAGGTTGGGATGAAGGCGCCGACGACAGAGGAAGAATTTTTCGCAGTCGTGAAGGCGTTCAAGGATAAGGGTCTTGCCGGGAGCACAAGCGCGCCTGTCGTTTCGATGTTTGTCTGGCCCAATGTCATCAACGGCCTCTATGCAACACACAGCACGCAATGGTATCTTGAAGGGGGCAAAATGACCAATGCCAGCTTCGTTGACCGCAATGTGGGTGCCCTTGGATTCGAACGGAAGCTCTATGAGAACGGCTACATCGACAAAGAGTATTTGACCGACAAAAACAGCCAGAAGATGATGACCGATTGGGCGCAAGGCAAAGCGGGCATTCTGATCGGCACGGTCGGCAACGGCATTGACACTTACATGAAGGATTTGATGAAGAACGTTCCCGAAGCGAACCCGGTGCCGCTGGCCTCCTTCTCGACCAAGTACGGCAAGTTCGGCTCCTACCAGGAAACGCCGGCCAATATATTCGTCGCGTTCAATAAGGATATGAAAAATCCGAAGGCAGCTATCCAATATCTCGACTGGCTGCTCGATAAAGGCTGGAACACCCTGCTGAACGGCACGGAGAATACGCATTACAAATCGGTGAATGGCGTCCCGCAGATGATTGACGCTGATAAGTTTAAGAAGGAAGTTGGGTATGCCGGCGAGTATGCAATTGTAAGGAACGATGCCAAGACGTTCAAGCTGGAGGATTTGCTCGTGAAAGCCGCTCAGGACCCGCTCTCGCAGCGCTGGGTGAAACTGAATGTCGACGCGATGAAGACGTCGCTTAGTGTGCCGTTCCGCCGTGACATTCCCTATGCACCGAACTCGCCGGAGATCGGCAACGTGTTCGCGAGCGTCGGACCGAAGCTGGCGGAGATCCGCACGAGAGCGATTATCAAGGGCGACATTACGCCGGAGCAGGCGCTGGACATGATGCGCAAGGAGTACAAGAACGCCGGCGGGGACAAAGCGGATCAAGTCGCGCAGGAGTGGTACGACAAAAATAAAGCGAATTTCAAATAATTCGAACTAGGAAATAACTACCTCTTCGGGGGTCCCGTTATTTCCTTATTCTTAACTCGGGGGGCAGAGGCATGTTTTGGCGGCAAAAGCGGAGTCATTCGAAGCGTGCGATCACGATTATTTTGCTTTTCTTGAGCCTTTGCATCGTTTCAACGGCAGGCCTGTCTTATTTCATCACGACCGATCACCTTCAGGCAGAAGTCGAGCGAACGAACATGTCGCTGCTCCGCGAAGTAAACGAGAAGATGCTTCTAGTGCTTAAGGCTGTCGACTCGGAGGCGATTCAATTTTTGCGTAGCCGAGATATGTGGGTGTTTATGGAGGACGATTCTGCCGATCAGCAGGACACTATCGCGATCAACAACCGGATTGGCGATATATTGAACAGCAACGATATCATATTTTCGATTGATCTGTATTCGTATGCCAAGAAGCGCTGGTCACAGACTAGTCCGTTCCAGCAGCGGGAAGTGGCCCTCGACTACCAATGGATTGGCGCATTCGAACGATACAAAGGCTTCTATCAGTTGATTGGCACGCGGAAGCTGTCCCTGGACGATTCCAATACTATCTGGCATAACGTGATGACGCTTATTCGCTCCTACCCGCTTACGCACGCGGAAGGGTACCGGAGAGGTGCAGTCGCCGTCAATATCGATGAGCTCTCCATCTTCAATTTGATTAAAAATGCGATCGATCCTTCTCTCGGTTATATGTTCATTGCCGACGCGCAGGGAACGATCATTAGCCATGCGAATAAATCGATGATCGGAACACGAGCAAGCGAAGCGATTTGGTCGAAGCAGATGAACGAGCAGGGTGAAGGACAGTTCCATACGAAAGTTAACGGTGTGAACCAAACGGTTTTTTACATGAAAAGTCCCTATACGGGTTGGGAGATTGTCAGCATTGTGTCTGAAGCAGGGCTCAGTAAGCCGCTTGTGAAGGTGCGGAACACGCTCTTGATCATTATTATCGGCCTTCTGCTGCTTGCCGTCGTCATGTCAGCGATCGTCAATCGCTGGATGTTCCGGCCTGTGTATCGGGTGCTCTCCAATGTGACGAGACAGCTGCAGTCGCATCGCGCCTATGAGCTCAGAGCCGAGCATACGGCAGACGACGAATTCGGCAGTATCGAAGTTTCTCTATCGCATATATTGGCAGACAGCGACCGTATGTTCCGGCAAATGCGTGAAGCGCAGCCAGTCGTCAAATGGCGGCTTGTAATGGATGCCTTGATCGGCGCACGGAGAAATGCAGGCGAACTTCTGAGCAATCTCGAAGCGATCGGGTTCGCCCTGCACGCCGGGCAAGTCATGGTCATGGCTGCCGAGTTCGATCGGCGGTCGGAGATTGCCAAGCCGCAGGATCTTCATCTGTATTGCTACGCACTCTGCAACGTGGCGGAGGAAATCATCAATACCGAATATCGCGGCGTGGCCATCGAAGCCCGTGACGGGCTTGTCGTTATCGTGATCAGCTTCGCCGAGACGGATGGCGAAGCGAATGGTTTGCGGGCCTTGGCCATCGCTGAATTGATCAAGAGCTATGTGGAAGAGCGGTTCAAACGGACGATCTCCATCGGACTAGGCCGGATGGCGCAAGGGGTGGATATGCTACAGCCTTCTTATCACGACGCGCTATCGGCGCTTTCATACAAGATGATACTCGGCGGGAACACGATCATCTCCAGTGAAGATATTCGGGAGCCGGCTGGCGGAGAGTTCATACGGCTGCTCGGCATGACGGATGCGATCCTCGACTCGCTGCGGATGACGGATCGTGAGAAGATCGAGAAACAGACCGAGCGATGGTTCGACGAGATGGCTGGCAGCGGCGCTGCGCCTGATATGATCCGGCAGCTTGTCGTTCAGTTCATGATGAAAGCGGCCAGAGCTGTTGGCGAGATTGATCCAGCGTTGCTTGAGGAGGCGCCGACGCACCGGCTGTTCGACCTATTGAATCAGTATGAAAGCATCCGCGAGCTGTCGGACTATGTGATCGAGCAGCTAAGCCGATATGCGGTGCGAATCGAGGAGAAACGAAACAGCCGAGAGCGAAACGACGTTGTTGAGCGGATCATTGCATTCATCGATGCGCGATACATGCACAGCGATCTATCGCTGAATGTTTTGGCAAGCGAGTTCAAGCTGAGTGTGTCGCACATGAGCCGTATCTTCAAGGAGCAGACGGAAGGCAATTTCATCGATTATTTGCTGGGCATCCGACTGAGGAAGGCCAAAGAATTGCTCGCAGACACCGATATTCTGATCCGAGACGTATCCTTGTCGGTTGGCTACACGAATGTTAGCAGCTTCGTGCGCATTTTCAAGAAAAGCACCGGCTTTACGCCAGGCGAATACCGGGAACGGGAGCAGGCGTCACGCGGCGACGCCGGTGATACCGAATAAGCACACAAGAAACAGGAGGCGATAACGATGCTGAGGAGAACATCGTTTGCGGATACAATCACAGGGCTGCCGATACTCGCTGTCGGGTGCGAAGGGCGCGATACGGCGCATCATTATTTTACGGCGATGACGTGGCTGTCGGACAGTCGGCATTTGATCGTACACACGGATATCGACCGGGTGCAGATGACGGGGAACATCGTGCGCTTCGATACGGAAACGGGCGATGCGCAGGTGCTGGAGGAAGGGACAGTTTGGGGACGCGGTGTCGTTTCGTGTGATGACATCCTGTATTTGCACGACAAGAACGAGTTGTACACGATCGACGCTTGGAGCGGCACACGGCGCACGATTTGCAAGCTGGGGGAGCATTGCTCCTTCCAAGGCCCCTTATCGATTACGAACGACGGCAAGACGCTGGGCGTCTATTGGAAGGAGCAGCATCAAGAGCAGGCGGTGCAATGGGTAATCGGCACCGTTAGTACGGAGGACGGAGATGTGCGCGAAGCGGCCCGTCCTCAGTTCGACGAGCCTTATCCGGTGGCGAATCATGCCATGATCAACCCGGTCGATCCGGAGCTGGTGTTCTACTCTCATGAGGGGCAGACCGAGCATATACCGGATCGGCTATGGGTAGTGGATCGACGAGTCGGGGAATCGCGCAACGTCTTTGCGCAGAGAACGGACGAAAGCGGACGGCTTGTGGAATATGTCGGGCACGAGATGTGGGCCTATGACGGCAGCGGGCTGTTCTTCGTGAAATATCCCCATAGTCCGGATAAGCCGACAGGCGTTTATTTCACGGATAAACAGGGGAAGCGGCGCGAATTCCTGAATGGAGACTACAAGTACTGGCATGTGGGCATCAGTCCCGACGGCCAGTATGCGGTGGCAGATACACAGGAGCCTGGCGTTTCCAAGATCGTGCTGATCGACACGACTACGAAACAGTCCAAGCTGCTCTGCGAGCTGCCATGCCGCGGTATGCATCCCGGTCACCCTCACCCATCGTTCAGTGCGGACAGCCGCAAGATCACCTTCACGTTCTCCGATGAGCATGATATGGTCTGGGTTGGCATTATGGATGTACCCGTAAGTGGGGTCTGAATATAAGAACGGCTCTGGTCGCATTGTTTTGCGTAAGATCAAGCGCGGTGCGGACTGCTATCGCTATAAATAAAGAACAGTTGCTTTCAACTTAACAGTGAAAGCGACTGTTTTTTATCATATGACAACCAAAGTGGTTAATCTGCTTTCTCAATGCTCAGATCTTTAGAAACGCCGAGGCTTTCCGCGTGGTTATTTTCAGCTAATACGAGTTTTATTGTATTTTTACCTTTCCGTAAATGAAGGGGATATGGAGATGTATCCTTGATCGGGCCTATCAAGAAGCCGTTTAGGTAAAAATGGATGTGTCCTTCTCCATCTACCGGCGATCCAGCATAATGTTCGCTCGATAATTTCAAATTTGTATTAGTTTTCAGGTAATAGATGTCATTGTCTTTATAAACGGAAGCATCAAGCGAATATTTCGTTTCTTTATTCGGGACAGAGCTGGTTGGAGCTACTTTTTCCGGTTGTGTAGTGTGCTGATTATGTGGAGAAGCACTTGCCTCACTGGACGTTATATTACTTGAACTCAGTGTATTGTTTCCACAACCAACCGGGATAACGAAAATTAGCGATAGTGAAAATAAAATAATGAACCTTTTGATCACTTGTCTAACCTCCTTATATAGGCAATAATTGTATTTTGAGGATCCTCTAGTAATCATTCTAGTTCACACGTTCTTATACTTACATACATTCATGAAAGAGTTTTCTCCAGATTACTTAGTCGATGAAAGGATGAAATGGAGAGTGATTGATCACATTGATATGGAAATCATACGCTGTTTGCAAAATAACTCAAGAATTCAATGGAAACAAATTGGGGAAATAGTCCATATGTCTGGGGTAGCTGTAGCCAATCGTATCCAACGTTTAGAGGAGATAGGGGTTATAGAGGGGTATACGGTCCGGTTAAATGAAAAATTGTTGGGGAACATCTACTGTATTTTTATAATCGTTATGATGAAGGACTATAGGCATACGAAGTTCCAAGAGTTCATTCAGAAACGTGATGAAATCAAAGAGGCTCACCGTGTTAGTGGGGAGCCGTGCTTCATTTTAAAAGTCCAGGTATCCGATCATAACCAACTATCCAAACTTCTGGATGAGATCCTTGTCTATGGCCATTATAAAATCAATATTTCCATTGKGCAGTATAAGTAACTTTGGAATTGTACATACAGAGGAGGCATCTAGTATGGCGAATCGTTCTCGGGAAGAAGCTCGCTAAAGCCACATAGCCCACAATCAACAGATGCCCACCAAAAACGATCAAACCAATAGACCAAATGGATTCGAATGCTTCAAGAAATAGCATCATAAGTGATTGAGTTTGTTCGATTTTAAATGAGGATAAATAGTTTGTATGTCTCGAGAGAAGCATCACAACTATCAAGTTCATTATGGCAATTCCCAATATAGTCGAATAGGTAAGACGGAGCCATGCACCGAGCAATGAAAGGTTTTTATTAATTGGCTTCAGGAAGATATATAAAGCCCATGCGACTACAATGTCACTTATCAGGATGATGACCCACCCCAGAATTTCGGCTTTGAAAAGGCTATTTGATGACATGATGTTGTTAAATGTGGTGCTGGCATCGTCCTTCACCACAAGGCTTCCATGGACAAAACCATAGGAAAAAAATGCAGCAAGTGCCATGATGATAAGTGATGTACCAGCAGTTAAAGCAGATTTTCGCTCATTTGATAGTTCTTTTACTGAGGTAGCCATAAGATAGCCTCCTATATGATATTGTTTGTTTTTCATTTTATTAGGAGGAGTATGACTTGTCATTGACTTAAATCATGGGCACGTAATCTTCCAGGATTAGACGATTAGGCTTGCCGCTGGCTCCCCTCATTCTCTAGCTGCAAGAGCTGCGTCTTCATCTCCAGTCCGCCCCTATAGCCGGTAAGTGAGCCATTCTTGCCGATAACCCGATGACACGGTACGGAGATCAGCACCGGATTGGCGCCGATCGCAGCTCCAACGGCGCGTACCGAGGCTGGCTTCTGAATACGATGGGCAATATCCGAATACGATTGGGTGTGTCCATACGGAATCTCGCGGAGCGCATCCCATACTGCAAGCTGGAACGGTGTGCCTTGGAGTTCGTGGGGCACGGTGAAATCCAGGAGGTTCCCTTGGAAATACTCGATCAATTCAGCTGTATAGGGCTGTAGTCGTTCATCATCTTGCACCAGACCATAGTTAGAGAAACGAAAACTCGCCCATTCGGCCAGCTCTTCGTATGGTTTATGGGGCGATCCTACATAACAAAGTCCCTTCGAGGTGGTAGCCACGTAAAGGCTCCACCCTTCATGAACGAATAACGTCCAGTAAATCATCGGCTTAGTGTTTGTTTCCACGATCGTTAACCTCCTTAATAGAATGGGTATGGTTGCTGTTCACTCTTCGGTAGTCGGTAGGCGTATGCCCGGTTATCTTCTTGAACAGTGTAATGAAGTATGGTGTGCTGGGAATACCGACTAGTGTAGCAATCTCTGCAATGGCGTTATCTGTATGGAGTAAGTATTCGATGGCCTTGGTCATTCTCATGTGCTGGATGTATTCGACTGGCGTGACGCCTTTGATCCGCTTGAATGTACGGTGCAGATGGTAGGGGCTGCCGTGGCACATATCGGCTAGCTTATCCAGTGTCAGCGTTTCCCCGTAATTCGTGTCCATGCAACGGGTGATCTGGTCCACCCACTCGGTATCAGGCAAGCGCTCACCGGTCGGTTTGCACCGTTTGCACGGACGGAACTGAGCGGATTGCGCTTGTTTGGCATTTTCGAAGATTCGCACATTTTCCCGATTCGGCGGTCTGGACTTGCAAGACGGTCTGCAGAATATACCGGTCGTTTTCACTGCGTATATAAATTGGTCATCGTAAGACGCATCATTGAGCAGAACAGCCTGCCATTTCTCGTCGGTCATACGATTCACATCCGTATCATTGGCACTTGCATCGGTGTTCATGGATTCACCACCTCCATCTCTAGTATACCCTCAAGAAGGGGCCTCTGTACGCAATTGTGAATGTAAGAGCAAGATAACGAAACTAACAAGAATAGCATTTCGTGCTCGTAACTATTAACAAACGTGGAAGAGGTATGCTACGATAAGGGTAATAATGGAAAGGACGTGCTAGTGATGGGATTTGTCCGATTGGATCAAAAGATGGCGGCACAAGAACGTGTAGTGGTAGTCGCATACGGCGATAGTTGGACCTATGGCAGTTGTGCGGACGGTTGGTTGGAGGCCCGAGAGGCTGGATATGACCGAGCACTTATCCATGGCTCGTGGGTTTCGCAGCTTAGTCGATTGTGCAAGGCACACAACAGTCAGTCTGAAGTTCATAATGCCGGCCAGGGCGGTTGGACAGGTACGCAGGGAGTAGCGGGGTTCGAAACACTAGTCGGTTCGTTACGGCCAGACGTAGTGCTGCTTAATTTCGGGATTAACGACTGGCGGCACCAGGCTCCGATTACCGACTATCGGCGATCAATTGAGGAATTGACGGACCGCATACGGCTTATCGGCAGCGACTGTCTCTTGTGGACAAGCGGTCCGGTCTCTTCCTTGAGGGGAGAAGATTTCGGTTGGGGCACGCCGGTTGATGACCGGCATTTCCCCCACGGCTTCGAGGCGTATAATGAAACGTTGCGCGATATTGCCTCAGAGCGCGGTCTTCTGATGGCCGACGCCGAACGAGCTATTATGGCAGACCCTGGCTTTGTCAGAGAAGGAGGCACCTGGTTTCTGGATGCCTACCATCTGTTCCAGCAAGGACATGATCGGATATTCCAGTGCATTCGAGATCAGCTGCGTCTGGACGCGTGATAAGATCGAACGGGACATATCTTGATTTGGCAGACGCCCCTGAGCGGTAATAGGGGTTGTCTGCTTTTTTTCTTATCTGATACGTCTGCCTACAATCTGCACATGGAAAAAATCAAGCAACTAACGGGATTCCGCTAGTTGCTTGATGTGTCTGTGTTTTTATTCAATGGTATTAAGACGGGCTTGACCGCCTTCGTTCCCCGCAGCTGAATACGGCTGTTGGAGAGGGCGACACCGAGCAAGATCAATACGCCGCCAACGATTTGCGTACCGTGAATGGGATCGCCCAGAATAAAGTAAGAGGCGATGATGGCGATGAACGGCGGAATGTTCATGAACATCGCACTGGAAGAAGCTCCGACGACTGACACCCCTTGATTCCACCAGAATCCGGCAAGTCCTTGACCGATGATGGCCACAAGGGCAATGATGATCCAAGGGTACACATCCGTACTCAAGTGCATGCGTCCTTGTACGGATTCCATAATGGCAGCTGGAGTCATGAGCACCGTACCGATCACGGTAGACAAGATGGTAATGTCATAGGAGGACAGACTGTTCGTCAGTCTTCGGACTAATAGCAAGCTGACGGATAAGGCCAATGTCCCAAGTAAGATATACACGTCGCCGTGTGAGATGGACAACGATTTGCCACCGAAGATCACGATCAGCACGACGCCCATGAAGGCGATCACCGTTCCGGTCAATTTAACAATTGTGATCATCTCACCAAGAAAAACCCGAGCCAATATCGTCGTGAGCACGGGAGTTAAGGCAACAATCAAGGCCGCGTTGCCGGCTGTAGAATCCTGCAATCCGATAAAATAAAAATATTGATTCAGCAAGGTGCCGAAAAATCCGACCAAGAGGAGAAGCATCCATTGGGGTTTCGTCGGCCACTTCATCTTACCGGCAATGACGCCAACACTGATCAGGAACAGAGAGGTCAGAATCAGCCTGGAGTAGGACAGGAATATGGGCGAGAACTCTCGCAGCAAGTAGGAGCTGGCCACATAATTAATACCCCAGAGTAAAGATACCCCGAGCAGACGGAGATAGATGATTCGATCTTTCACAATAGGTGTTCCTCCACGAACCGCAATACATGCTGAACAAAGTATATAGCTGCTCCAGTTCTATCGTCAACGCGGTGATGACGGTATAAAACGAATATAAAGGCCGCGATTGCCACGAAAGGATGGGATTATACACGGATGACTGTTCGAGAGGCGGTTGTTCGCCCGGTTATGGGCTTTTAAGGTTTCCAGATGGTCGCAGCTATATAACAAGAACCCCCATAGTGATCATTATAATAATAGACGGTGATTAAAGTTCCATCTGATCGTTGTATGGTGCGGGAATAGCCGATGTCGTGGCTGCTGGAGTCAGAGCGTAATACGATCTCTTCTCCCCAAGTTATCCCGTTGTCCGTGCTGAGCTTAGCCCTAATTCCGAACGGAGCATTCCTATACCCATAGGTTATGCACAAATCGCCATTATTTAGTCGGGTCAGGGTCGGCGGATTCCCTCCTTTCCCCGTGTCAGCAACCGGACGATTCATATAGTTCCATGTCGCTCCATGATCGGTCGATCCGTACAGGTCGATCCAGCAGGGACTCTGATTGTCCACCTCTCTTCGATCACGGGTGGCGACTAGGAGATGTGTATCGGAGAGACGAACGCTGGCCGGCATAATATTGTACCCGTTATCCAGTTCGGGTCCGATCCARGAAACGAATTCGAAGGTTTTCCCGCCATCCCTCGTTCGAGCGCCGAATACACGACTTCCTGTCTCCGTTTCCTCTCCTGTTGCGGTCAGAAAAAACAAACACTCCTCGGGGCCCGACACCAAATAATCCGTACGAGCAGCTATACCAGGCAGCCCAAGATTGGGGAGGTTATAGGGCCCCAGCCAAGATCGACAGCGATCGATTGACGTATAAAACCAAGAGGTTGCTCCAGCGTCCAAATGCGTTCTGGCACACATAAGCGCAAAGTCAGGATGCGTGAAATCCATATCTTCCTGGAGGGGAGAGGGGGCATCTGAACCGTCCATAGCCTGAGATGCCCACAGATGTGGCTCCATATGCTCATCAGCGGATAGCCCCCGATTGCCAGGTGTATGGCCGGGGAATGGTTCCGTCTGCCAACTTACTCCTCCGTCCAAACTACGAGCCTGCATCGTAACGAATGGCTTGGTCTTGTCTCGCGCATGGAAGCCGCCGTCTGGCTGATGATGACCGGATATAAAGCCTACAACAATCTCATCTCCCCAAGCCCAAATCCCATAGTTCGCCGGCCATCCCGCATAACGTCCGGGTTCTTTGTAAATCACCACGTGTTCCGTCTTCATAGCACCCTTCCTTTCCGAGTTGTCTACTGCGTATAGGTTTGAGCGAACGACTGCGAGGTCATGCGGAATTGCTCAACTTCCAAGCGTTGGGAAGGAGATAGGACTACTCCCTTTCTCGCACGAGAGTTTACTAAGATGGGCAGTCCTTCTAGCTGCAAATAATACTTAGCATTAAGAGAGTAAGCCTGAAGCTCCATGAGGGAGGAGAACCCGAGGAACGATTGCATTCCTTCTGCACGCTCAAGCTCGCTGTTCCAATTCCGAGTAAGCCAAACATATAATTCGGGATGGAAGTTGGCCATCACCCCGCTGAATCCGGCATACCCCAGTTTGAGACTATGTAACAGTGTCGCGGAGTTGGCGTTGAACAGCTGCAGACCGCTCCCTTCGCAGAGCTGCGCTCTTTCCTGCAGGATTCCCGGATCACAACAAGTATCTTTGAGAAATATTAATCGTCCTGAAGCTGCACACCACTCGATCAGTTTTGGGGACAGGAGTCTTTTATAAGGATAAGGGCACTCATACAACCCGAACGAGATGTGCGGAAAGGCATCGAGAATCGTACTGGCATTACGTTGCCAAACGTCGTCGGATTCCGTCTCCTGGGCCAATCGATTGCTCACAAGCACAAAGGCTTCAATGCCGGTATCGGAGAGAAGTCGGATTTCATTAAGCTGTTGCTCGATCGAATCCGAGACATGCCCGGAGGCAATGACGGGTACTCGTCCATCTACTTTCTTCACGATATGTGCAGCCAACGCTACCCGTTCTTCCAAATCCAAGTAGAACATTTCACTAGACTGGCAAACGGCGAATAACCCGTCCACTCCTTTGGAGATGTACCAATCTACTAAGGCATCCAATGCGGTGTAATCAATCTGTAACGTAGGGGTGAACGGGGTAATCATAGTCGGCCAAACTCCATTTGCAATCCGCTTCATATGCTTCTCTCCTCTGGACTTGAATTTCTATAAACGATGTGAGTTTGAAACATCTCGGTAAGAGGTGCTTCGCTTCGGTGATGAATGAGTCGGGATAACATTTCAATCGAGGCAGCAGCCATTCGTTCTACCGGAAGATGGACGGTTGTGAGCGAAGGCATGGTGAAGGGTGCACTTTCGCAATCATCGTAGCCGACAACTTGAACTTGCTCCGGAACCTTGATGTGGTGCGCTTGGAGCGCAGCGAGTACCCCAGTCGCCATTTGATCGCTTAATACGAACACACCTTCCGGCAACACCGGGTTGGCTGCCAGACGGGAGGCGGCTTCGAATCCGCCCTGTTCGGAGAACGAGTTCGTCAGGATGTTCTCCTCGGCCACCCTCACACCCAATCGTTCCATCGTTTGCAGGAATCCGGCTTGTCTTAACGAGATCGCTTGTGACGACACATCAGGTGTAATCATCCCCACTTGCGTGAACCCCTTTCTATGAAACAAAGAGGCCACTTCGCTGCCTGAACGATAATGATCAACCAGGACGGAGCTGTATCCGTTCAACGTTCTTTGGTAAAGAACGACAGGGACACTCGGTTCAACTCGACTTAAGTAAGCCAAATCGCGTGCAGAAGCATTAGCAACAATGGCGCCGTTGAATCGTGTGCCGCCCAGTAGACTGTGTTGTTCTTCCAGGGATGACGATGTATACGGCTGGATGAGCAGTTCAATATCTCCGTTGCGAGTCGATTCAACGCTCTGAATACCCTTGAGAAACCGTCCCATCAGGGAAGCGCGCGTATCCCATGTCCAGAATAGCGCAATAACCGGGGCCGACTTGTCATCAGTCCGACGTAATCTTCTCGCCGATATGTTGGGGCGGTAATTCAAGGCCCGTGCGGCTTCCCATACTCGTTCCTGGGTAGTAGACGAGATTCGCAGCACGTCTCCTTTCCCATTAAGGACAGCCGACACGGTTCCATTGGACACGTTGGCTAGCTGAGCAATTTCACGAATTCCTCCCATTGAGTTTCTCTCCTAACGGTTTGAAATGATTGTTGCTATAACGTTATAGCAACGCTGTCAATACAAATCATATTGCATCAGGTTCTCGTTTGTCAATATTTCGCAAATAACGCTTTATCGAACTATGAACTCCGCCTATATAAAAATTTGACATTCGAGTGCAAGGACTTCAGGAGCGGCGGATGTGAGGTTGGACGGGAGCATGATCGACAAGTGCCGGAGCGTCTGAAAATGTATGCGCCTTCATGCGTATGGTAGAGCCGATGTCGGTACAGCCGCATTCACCTTCAGGAACGCACGCTACGTCGAACGGAACACTTGCCTTCGCGAGGGAGCTGGATCAGGACGGCGCAGTTCGTCTCGACGTCGAGGCGCCGGAAGGGAATTACGGTCAACCGAACTTGAGGAGGATGCTGAATGAAGGGTAACAACCGAGTTAACATCATTAACTTTATTCGCGGGGTGGAACCGCGGCTCGAGATCGATCTGCTTGATCCGGTGAAGGAGCAGATTCATCTGATACAGCACCACGGAACATGGAAGACGTAACACCTTAATAGAAAGAAGAACAAGAGAGGGCAGGTAGAGGGAGTGGAGAAGCGTCAGGTCGCCTGTACTTGGATGCTCACTACTAAACAATAGATTAAAGCATTCAAGTACAACAGCGATCGCAACCCCTCTACCTACCCGTCCCCACGCGCAAACTGAACTCAACGACCAAGGACCTGGCCGATGGCCGGGTTTTTCCTATTCCGATGCTAGAACAACAACTTCTTCATCATCATGCTTATCGTGTGATCGATTCCCATTACTTTCTCATCCCATGTTTGCTTATGTCGAGGATTCTATGCTAGCTATCGCTGCAAGGAACGATTCCTTCATCGTAGCATCAATGCCTGGCTTGAACGGCCCCTTCAACCCATACTCAATCGTAGAGCCCGACGCTTCATACCCGCCCTCAGCATTCAGCTTGTCGCTTGGCAAGTAGGCACAGGCATCGGTATACCCGATGAAGAGCAGCTGCTTACCGGGAAACAGCGGTTCCAGTGTCAGCTTCACTTCATAGCACGGCTCTCCCCCCATAAACGCGACATATAGGCCTTCGCTGATGCGGGCGATACCACCTGGAACCAATAGCACATCCGGTGTTTCGTCATAGTGGTCATAAACGCGTTTGGATATCGTTCGGATAGCAGGGTGCTCCTCAGGGTCAGACGCCTTCTGCTCGAATAAAGCCTTAGGGAAAGGATCCAGCTGAAGCGGGATCTGGAATTGCTGCGCTGCCAAGTCGAGCTCGATGCTCGTGAACGAAGGGCGGGTTGCAATCGCGGTTTTGATCCGCGAGGTTATGGCACCCGCCATCTCATTCACTTCCGCGTACGTCAGTGTGACGAACTGATCGCCCTGAGCCGTGAGCCTTGGTCGCGCATTCGCGCCAGCCCCCTGGAAGAATAGAGCTGTTGAGCCAAAATATTCGCACTCCAATAGCTGGCATATGCGTCCGGGGAAATCACCCGAGAGATACAACGTATCTCTTACCGTCACAGGATGGCAAGCGTAGTTTACGAAGATACCCTTGATTGCACCAGCCGTATCGCAAATCTGCAGCAAGTGCAAGGTGTTGTCCTTGGCTCCGGCGGGATTAGGCGCGAGTTCAATCGTTCCATTCACGGGCTTCCGCCGATTGATGTTCCAGTCTCCTTCGACGCTGCCGTACAAGATCGTGCCTTCGAACTGGTTCACCATTGCCCGGTCGATGCAGCATTCAATACGCGACCGCAGGAACTGCTCGTACGGCTCCGACAATTGGTTAGGATCTCCATAACCGCTTACAGCCGGTCCCCCGTGGGTATGCGTGTAGGATAGGAATATACCCTGGAGGGATATGCCGTATTTGTCGTGGGCATACTGCTTCACTTGTTCCGTAAGCTCGAAGTCGTGGAAGAGCAAGTCCAGCGTGACGAAGAGCAATTGGGATCTCCCGTCGTCTAGCAACAAGGCCCGTACATACAGATCGTCGTGAATTCCGAGAAATTGTTTGCCGTAAAACGAACCATAGCCACCCATCGCGGTTGGGAATGATGGCGTGATCAGTTCTTTGGCGATACCGAACTTCATGCGGGATTCCTCCTTCGCGGTCGAATCGGATTAAGCGTGGCGGGGCTCCAGCTTGCCAGGACGATCCGGCCAGTTCGCTACGCAAATATATTCGAAGGCTTCTTGTGATATGCAGGTCGCTTGATGATGCGTATTGCGTGGGATGAACACGACGTCACCCGCCTCGATTTCGTGAACCTGATCCCCCAGCTCCAGGCGGGCGCGCCCGCCAGTAACAATATACAATTCCTCTTCATCATCATGGTACCCAACCGGTGTTGAGTCGTTCAAGTGAATCCGGACGTAGTTGCTTGACAAGGTTTCCGCTTCCTCCTCCAGTAAGAATGTCGTACCTCCGCTTGAGTAGCCTTCGCATTGCGAGATTTTTTTGACGAATGGTGTGATCATTAGGGTGTCCTCCAATAGAGTAGTTGTGGCTTACACGGAAAATTGTACTACTCCATCAGAGATCAAAATATAGCGGTTTCGGACGTCTTTTGCGAAGAAATGTCAGGAATCAGCATTCGCGCGGGATGCATCCTTGAAGCCGCAGGCGCGGTGCGAGCTGTCACAGAACGGCTGCGTCCGGGATTGCCCGCATAGGCAAAGGGGCAGTTCATGGAAGAGGTGACGGAGCAAGAATTGGCAGTATGGAGATTGTTCATCAAAGCGCATGCGCATATTATCGAGCGGATTGAGCAGGATTTGGCGAATCAGAAGCGTGTTCCGCTCACAACGTATGATGTATTGATTGCTTTGTTCGAAGCGCCTGACAAGAAGCTCAGAATCGGGGAATTGTTGAATAAAGTGGTACTCAGCAAGAGTGGGGTGACGCGGTTAGTCGATCGGCTGGAGCGTGAGGGACTGATTCGCAGGGAGAAGAGCGATGTGGACAAACGTGGTGCATATGCGGCCTTAACCGAAGCAGGCGAGTCGGAATTGCGAAGGGCGTGGCCTGTGTACGCGAGAGGCATCAAGCAATACTTTGTCTCGCCCTTGAATGAGAAAAGCTTGCAGTCCTTGGGCAAGGCACTGGAAACATTGAAGAATGACAAGTCTTGAGAAGGAATCGAAGGAGAGATGAGATTGTGAATATGACAGCGGTTGTTGAAAGCGTAATGATTGCGGACGACCCGACGACATTCGTAACCCGTCAAGTGACCAGCATTCAGATCGAGCTCGGAGGGATTCCAGGAGACCGCCACTATGGGCTGCTGCGTCCGGCTGATTCACGGCAGAAGCTGTACCCGCGGGGCACGATGATCGCGAATCGGCGTCAACTGAGTATCGTATCCCGGGAGGAGCTCGCGCAAATCACGTACAACATGAAGCTTCCGGATATTCACCCGGAATGGCTGGGAGCGAATCTTGTCCTAAGCGGATATGGAGAACTGACGCAGCTTGAGGTTGGAGCACGCCTTCTTTTTCCGGATGGGACTGGGCTGATCTGTGAAGGGGAGAACTTACCCTGTCTCGGCCCCGGTAAGGTCATCGAACATATGTATGAGGAGCCTGGACTTCATCTCAAGTTCGTGCCGGCAGCCCGACGATTAAGAGGAATTGTTTGTTCTGTGGAAAGGGAAGGCAACATTGATACAAACGAACGGGTGAGTATCGTGAGATAGAAAGGTCGTCATGTCGGAAGGAGTAGCGGCATGATGGGCTTTTTTTTGTTTAATTATATTGACAATATAGGGTAGGGGGGTATACTATAATTCTGTATTCAAAATATGGAAATCAACACGAGGGCTTCTTCCTCAGACGGCCGTCGGGAGTGGCAGGTGTTGATGATGGAGGTCAGAACTTATGAATAGTCAAGGGAACTCGGCAGCTCTTCCTGATCCGCGTCGGTGGAAAGCTCTATTATTGCTATGCTTGGCCAACTTTATGGTCATTATGGATACCTCAATTATCGGGGTGGCTTTACCGGCGGTTAAGGATGCACTGGGCTACTCCCAGACGTCGTTGCAATGGGTATTCAATGCTTACGTGATTGCATTCGGAGGTTTCCTGCTGTTAGGCGGGCGATTATCCGATCTGTTCGGTCAACGCCGCTTGTTTGTGATCGGTTTCGTAGTTTTGTCGGCCAGCTCTCTACTCGCGGGATTGGCTTGGTCGGATGACTCGTTGAATGTAGGGAGGGCGTTACAAGGTTTCGGCTCGGCACTGATTGCTCCGGCTGCGCTGACCATCGTCATGATGCTATTCGGTCGCAATCCGAAGGAGCTTGGCCGGGCGCTCGGCTATTGGGGGGCATCGGCTGCTGCTGGAGGTACGGCGGGAGTATTCTTAGGTGGAGTGATTACGGAATGGCTCAGCTGGCGGTGGACGTTCCTAATTAACGTACCGATCGGAGTGATCGTGTTGATCGCCGCACCCGTCCTCTTATCAGCGGGCGTTCGACAGAAGGGTAGTGTGGACATCTGGGGGGCGCTTACTTCGACATTAGCGTTAGTCGTGTCGGTCTATGCCATTGTTACAGCGGAGCACAACGGGTGGAACTCGGCTCAGACGATCGGACTGTTATGTGCGGCCGCTATCCTGCTTCTCCTGTTCCTGATCATCCAGAAAGTGCGAAAGGAACCGCTTGTTCCTCTTCGGACGTTCTCCATCCCGAACTTGTCCATCGGTAACCTTTCGTTGATTTTGTTAGCTGGAGCCTGGATTCCTCTATGGTACTTTCTGAATTTGTACTTGCAGCAGATTCTGAACTATTCGGCCTTCTCCGGGGGATTGGCGCTCGTCCCGATGACGGTATTGATCATGATCTTGATGGTCGGCGTAACAGGGCGATTGGTGGGGAAATTCGGCTTCAAAGTGAACTTGGTGCTGGGGATGGCTATTTTGGCTGGAGCTCTGTTTCTATTCGCGAGTAATACGCCTGTCGGCGGGAGCTTCCTGAGCAATGTTCTTCCTGCTTCCTTATTAGGCGCATTGGGCATGTCTTTGGCTTATATCCCGGCTACAATTGCAGCGATGTCCGGTGCCAAGCCAGAAGAAACCGGGCTGGCCTCCGGGCTCGCGAGCACAAGCTACCAGATCGGTTCCGCACTCGGTCTTGCGATTATGGTAGCGATTGCCTCTGCAGCAACTGACTTGGGCCAAGGGACCACGCTCACGCAAGAGGCGCTGAACAGAGGATTTCACGCCGCGTTCGGCTGGGCTGCTCTAATTGCTCTATTCGGTGCCTTGCTGGCGCTACTGTTCGTCCGGACTCCCAGACAGCCGTAGAATGATCCTATTCGCGATACCGGAACACAGCGAACGAAAACGGTTGGCTGAATCGGAATGTGTATTGACCTGTGGAATCGGGCTGCAGTCGCTCGGTATAGACAGGATGAAGGCCATCCCCGGACCACGTTCCGGCTTCCCATCGCAGCATACAGTCCACGTCCAAAAACTGTTGCGCCGATTCCCACAGGGAGAATGCATAAGTATCCTGTGCGCTGTTCTCACGGTAAATGACGAGCCATCCATCTCTTCCTGAGGCCGCGAGCGATTGGAAGCCGGTCCATCCGAAGCCCGACGGCTCGGTGCCAATAGGGAGGACAGTCCCGCCCAATATGTTGGCCTGCACGTAGCGGTAAGCGGGGAGCATCTTGGCGAGCAGCTCCTTGTTGTGTTCCCCGAGGCCCGACAGCTCCATCCAGGCAAGTGGAGTGGAAGCCATGGTTACGCCGAAGGAGTAGGCAAAGCCACATCGAACGGGGGCGAGGGGATCGTCTCCGTATCGTTCGACATTGCGGTCGACATTGAGGAACTCCATCTGCAGCTTACGGACCGGGACGTATCGGCTTAACATCCATAAGTTCCTGAGCGTGTAGTGCGGGTAGTAGCTCAAAAAGTCGGTATAGCGATTTTCCAGAAATAAGCTTCCGTATTGATTACGGCCATAGTAACCTAACCGGATCTGTGCCGTAGTGTCGAGGTTGAAGCAGACGGCTGCGCCACTCTGGCGAATCACTTCCCTCATCATCCGCAATACATTCACCTCACCTGCTTTGGACCGTATGTGAATAGCATCCAACTTGAAGTGACGAATGCCATGCTCGTTATAATAGTGCAGCACGGTTGCGGCGTCTTTCTCCCAATTGGCGAAGTGTTCGGAGGAATCAGGGGAGAACCACAAGCCTAGCTTAACCCCGAGCTGACGGGCTCGGCTGACAATGGGCTCCAGTCCGTTCGGGAAACGATCGCGATGGACTTGCCAGAAGTCATCTTGATGCTCGTAATAACCGCTCCATACCCCCCCAGGAACGATAGAACCTACCGTGGCTCCTTGCTGCCAGCCATCATCAATCTGCACAATACTCACACCCATCTGGGCGGCCGTCTCAAGCTCCTGCAGTAAGAAAGCTTCGCTGACCCGCGCGTCCCGGGACCGATCCCCCCACGTATTGCTCATAACGAAGCAGTCCCTGTCGGGGGGGAATGAGCGGATGGAAGCATGATAGTCATGGAGCACCTTCAGTAGACCGACCTCACCGTTAGTGCCTACCCCGACAACCGATCCGTAGGCAGGCAAATAGTGATCCGTCTGTAGATCGGCTTCCTCCAGTCCGCTGCCTGTCATGAACACATGCTGGCCTCGAAAGTGGTAATCGTGCCCGGGATAATGGAGCTGGGCGATCGGGGTAGGAGATTCCTTCAGGAAGAAGAGCCCGTGGTCATGAAATGGATTGCGTACAAACAAGGCACCTGCGGACAGATCCCTCTTCTCGTTGATGTAGAATAAGCCGCTGTCTTCGCTGACCAGGTTGTTGTTGTGGTCTGTCACATCGCGAAGTGTAACGGAGGACCAGCGATTGTGCCGCTCTCGGAAAGGCAGCGAGTCTACATAGTGGCTTGGCGAATGGGAGGCATCCTTGTTGTTGTTATCCAATAGCAACTCAGGTACGGTGTAAGTTGCCGTATCTAGTGCAGTCTCCTCAGAGCCGCCGCGGTTGGCGAGCTTGACCAGAATCTCATGCTGCATGAAAGCTTGATCGGGGTATATGCGAGTCGTGAGCAGCACATCGTAGCGATCATACATCAATTGAAGATCAAGCTTAAGATGGATGTTGGCTATAGCAAGATCGTTGTCCGAGCTTGACTCCAGCCGATAGCCGATCAGCTTGCAATCAGTGAGGAAGGGGAACCGGAACATCGGCACAGGTTGCGATGGATTCAACCATTGTTCTCCTGTGGATTTGTCAAGCAGAGAGAGGGAGGCCGGGATGTGTCGCGTAAGGTCCCATACGCGCTCAATCCGGGCATTACCAATAGTCAGCTGGTTATCCTTGCAATGGAAATAACAGTCCTGGAACGAATTCATAAGAGGCCTCCATATCATATAGTAGTAATGCATTGTTGTATGATATGCTCATAGTAGACCTGTAACGACGAACCATCAAGTGTAATAAATTGCGAAGGTGGTAATATATTGTGCTGCAATCCATGAGCTTTCGGTACGCAAGGGACCTTGATCGCAGCCTCTACCGTATTCTTACGATCGGTCGCCAAACGATCACAGATGCAACCTACGAATGGGAGGGGCGAACGCGGGAGGGCGGGGGTGTTATTTTCCAATATACGGTCGCGGGGGAGGGGAAGCTGCGGTTCGGTGAGGAGGAGGTTGCCTTGAAGGTTGGTCATGCCTTCCTCGTTGAGGCGCGCAGCGATTACCGCTATTGGTTCGATCCGGAGGCTGGAGCGTGTTGGGAGTTTCTGTGGATACGAATAACAGGCCCGGGGGCCGAAGAGTTCGTTCAGAACATTCATGGCATGTCGGGACCGGTTCTGGTTTTACAACCCGAGGGTAAGTCGGTCAGGCTGCTGTACAAGCTGCATGAGAATTTGATTCAAGAGCGGCTGGCCGATGATAAGTACATCATCTCGATGCATGTCTATGAGTGGATGCTTGAGTTGTTGAGAGGGGCGGAGACGGGGGGAGAGGATGGGCGTTCAGACGTCCCTCCGGCTTTCGAGCGGGCTGCGAGCTATATGAACGACCACTTCAATCAGCCGATCAGTTTGGAGCAGGTAGCAGCCTATGCCAGATTGTCGAAGCATCATCTGAGCCGACTATTCCCTCGGTATTACGGCTTCTCTCCCATTCATTATCTCCGGCGCAAGAGGGTGAGAGAAGCGCTGCGACTACTTCGTGATACCGACCTGTCTGCGACCGAGATCGCGAGTAGTGTCGGGTTCGACACACTCGGCTATTTTGGCAAAGTATTCCGCGAAATAGTAGGCATGTCGCCAACCGATTACCGCAATCAACAATCAGACTTGAGTGCGGATCGGATTAAATTACTGGATTAAGTTCGGAGGTCGACGAGTATTTTCTATTGAAGCACGACGGAATCGTCGGCTTGCAGCCCTTCCAGAACTTCGGTCTTGTCTACAGTTTCGAGTCCGACCTTAATGGCTCGTCTCTGCACTCCTTGTTCTGTCTCCAACATGACGAACGTACCTTCCGTGTCGCGCTGCACCGCGATTGTCGGCACAGTCAGCACACCCTTCTTCGTATCGGTCACGATTGTCGCTGTCAGGCTGAGTCCGGCGATCAGGCTAGGATTCGTATCGAGCGAGATGACAATCTCGAACTGGGCCGCTGCTGTATCGTTGCTGGAAGCTTTCGGGAACTTGGCTACCTTCTCCACCTTGCCCGTGAGCTTCGTTTGCTTCAAGGCTTCGATGGTCACTTCTACTGGCATACCGGGTTGGATGCGGAACACATCGTATTCGCCAACCGACGTCGTCATCTGCAGCTTGGACACGTCTACGATCCGGCCTACGGCTTCGCCTTCCTTCAACAACTGCGGCTTCAAGCCGCCCGTTAACAGGAAGATGCCGGAGTCCGGCGCCGTCTGCTCGGCCTTGGCCAGCAGATTCTGCTTCGTCTCCAGGTCGGTAGCGGCCATCGAGCGATTCAACTGGTCCAGCTCGGCCTGTACTTCCTTGGTAGTCTTCTGTGCATACTGCTGGAACGCCTCGGTCTCCGAAGAGGCAATCACCGCTGAGGTCTTGGCTGTGACCGCTTGCTCCGCGTTCTTGAGCTTCGTCTCCAACTCCTGCTTGCGCAAATTGGTCGACTGCAGCTCAATCTCGCTGCGCAGTGCCTTGTCCTCCAGCTTGAACAGCGAATCGCCTTTGTTCACTTGCACCCCATCATTCACATTCCACTGTGTCACCTTCGCGCTGAAGGGGGCGTAGATGATCGACTCTTTTACATAGGATGATTTGCCCTTCACTTCGACACTGCTGGATAGGTCCTCCTTGGTTGCCTTGAACTTCAGGATGGAGCTAGGCCCTGCATTCGTCGAAGGCTGTTTACCTGGATGGCTGCTCATGTATAGAAAGCCGCTCACGGCCAAGAACACGACCCCCAGGAATACATACAACACTATCTTTCTCTTCTTCTTCATTATTTCTTGCTCCTTCGCTACTCTCGTTTGATCGCGGTCAGCGCGTCGGTTCTAGATGCCTTGATGGCTGGGAGGATGCCTGACAATATGCCGGTCAGCAGGGCAAAGAATAGACCGAGCGGTAGAATCCATAGACTAATGAACAAGATCTCCGGGTCTTGTCCAGGCCGGGTGCCGGATAGTTGGATGACGAGAATATTGATTCCCCAGATGACCCAATAGGCGATACAGATACCGGCTATACCTCCGAGTACACCGAGCAGCGCCGATTCGCAAACGAACATATTGCGAATTTGGCCGAGATTGGCACCGAGTACTTTCATGATGCCGATCTGACGGCGGCGTTGGTGTGTCGACATGGTCATGGCCACGACGATGGAGATGGAGGCAACGAACAAGATGAATAGTCCGGCCCCTCCGAATATGATCCGGACAATGGCGAATTCCTTGCTCAAGCTTTCCTGCTGGCTCAAGTTGGTCATCGTATTCAACTTTAGCAACTTAATGAGCTTCTCTGTATCGGCTACGGCGTTAACTGAATCGACCTTCACCTTGACCTGGCCGTAATCTTCATAGCTGGAATCCGCTTCCGATGACCGCAAGATGGATTGACGGTCTTGCCGCATCTGACTTGCGAGGGCGGGGCTTATGTAGGCTAATTTCTGAGAATAACGTACAGAGTCGTTGTCCATGCTGTCCGGACGTTTCACGATAGCGACAACCCGAACCGAATATTCGAACTTCTTGACCGTGCCGTCCACCTGCTGCACGGATTGAAGAAGCCGGAGCTGTTTCTTGTACAAGGGATACGAGATCGGTGGTGTCAGATCGCGAACGCTTCTCCCATCAGGCTGTATTCGCTGTCGGCTGTCGGTCTGTGTCGCTCGTGTATCTCTGAGATCGACGGTGGCAGGATAAGTCAGCACGATGGTATTAGCTTGATCGGATAAGGCGCCCTGCCCGAATTCCATGCCGAAGTCCGGTAATGTCTGAAGATCGGTTGCCACGATATTCAATCGACCAGATTTGGTATTATCCACGATAAATTCCATGCTGCCCAGTTCACTGTAGCCGGCAACCGACTTCACGTGGGGAAGCGTCCGAATCAGATTGATCTTCTGCTGTGAGATGCCGTACTCATTCACCGATCTGGATTGATCGGATGTTTGGCCGCCAGACTGATTCATGATCGTGATTTCGTCGGTTTTCAGGTAACGACTCATCTGCTGGGTGCTGTAATGTGTAATCGATTCGCCGAAGGCCAGCGCCACGACGATGGAGGCCGAACCAATGGCGATCCCCATGACGCATAATAAGGTGACGACCTTGCGCCGCCGGAGCTGATCCCAGCCGATGACCAGGTAATCGCGCAGTCTCATGAGTGGACACCTGCCTGCTCTTCTGCTTCGGCGTCCACTAGACGCCCGTCACGCAGTTGAATAATCCGCTTCGTTCGTCGAGCCACCTCATGTTCATGGGTGACGATGACGAAGGTAGTACCTTGGTTGACGTTAAGCTCGGTCAACAAGTCAATAATCTCCGCTTCCGTCTTCGTATCCAGATTCCCGGTCGGTTCGTCGGCGAACACGACAGCCGGGTCGGTAATAAGCGAGCGGGCAATACTGACACGCTGCTGCTGCCCCCCGGACAGCTGGGAGGGGAAAAGCTCAGTCTTCTCGGAGAGTCCGACTCGGGTGAGCAGGGAGGTGGCTTTCTCCTTCCGGACTTTCCCCTTCACACCCAGGAAGACGAGCGGCAGCTCGACGTTCTCACGTACGGTGAGATGGGGGATGAGCTCGTACGATTGGAAGATAAAGCCGATATGGGTACGCCGGAACACGGCCAGTTGATTCTCGCTCATCTTCTCGATAGCTTGTCCAGCGATGCGGATGCTGCCTCGCGTAGGCTTCATTAGGCCAGCCATCAGGTTGAGCAGTGTGGATTTGCCGGAACCGGAGCTGCCAAGCAAGGCGACCATCTCACCCGAATGGACTTGAAAATTGATTTCCGCAAGCACCACGGTCGACTCCGTTCCGTTCAGAAACGAGTGGGAAAGCTGTTGAACTTCAAGCACAAAACCCCTCCGTCTTTTAACACAGTCTATCTTCATCATAGCGGATGGTACTTAATAAAAAGTTTAGAATTCATGAAGATTTTCTTAAGTAGTACGTTGCGGAGCGGAGTTGGTTACAAGTTTGCCTTCTCCGACGGTGGATGCGATAATTTATTCAGAAGAAGTGCCAGCAGGCAAAGGAGGGGTTTAGGATGATACAAGTGTTTCCAGCGGAGTCCCGGTATGAGGTTAACCTGGGATGGCTGCTCAGCCGATTGAGCTTCTCGTTCGGCGAATATTTCGATGCGAACAACACGGCGTTCGGTGTGCTGCGGGTGTGCAATCACGATGAAGTCGGGCCCGGCAAGGGATTCGGCGCGCACCCACACAGTGATATGGAGATTGTGACCGTAGTGCTGAGCGGGGCGATCAAGCATGAGGACAACTTGGGCAATCGCGAGCTCACATCAGCGGGGGAAGTGCAGCGCATGACAGCTGGCTCCGGTATCATCCACGCCGAATACAACGTCTCGGAGACGGAGCCGGTGAAGATTCTGCAGCTGTGGTTCATGCCAGCAGAGCGAGGGCTTCCGCCTTCCTACGAGACACGCCGCTACGATCCAGCGAAGCTGAACAATGCCTGGTTGTCCGTCGTAGACCCTGTGGGTTCGGAGCAGTCGGCGAAGATTCATCAGGACATGACGATCTACCTCAGCCGTGTCGAGAAAGGTCAACAACTGGCGTTCACGCAAGCTGAAGGTCGGCGTATGTTCTTCTACGTCATCGAAGGCCAAGTAACGGCCAATGAGTCGCGGATGGGTGTAGGAGATACCGCACGGATTGAATCGTTAACGGAGTTAATCGTCACAGTGGAAGAAGACGCCTTCTTGATGCTGATCGATCTTCCTTAGGCTTGAAGCGGTATACCATAGCAATTATGCAGGAGGGATACAGATGAAGGAAGTCCTGTTGTTGAAGCACGCGGTCGGCGGACGAACGTTCTACCACACAGGGCAGCAGCCGCTGCCTTACCAGGTGACACCTGCTGGGCCAGGCTGGACGATCACACTCGACGCGCCGCTTGACGCCGACATGCAAGAGTTGCTCCAGTGGAAGCAGGAGTTGAATGTGTTCGTGTTCCAGGAGTTCGACGATCATACGACAAAGAAAATCTGGTTCTACGTAGACGGTGACCAAGTAAGTTATGATGTGGGGACGGGACAACTAACGATTCATGCTGCCTCCCGAATCGAATACGTACCGACCGAGTTTGAATACAGCTGAGGTGAGGGTGACCATGTCCAGAACGAAGACGGCCCATGTGTTGAAATTTGCCGACGGGCGTTATTTTATAGAAGAAGCGCCCTATTCCACCCCGCAGTTGGAGGGAGCGGAGATTTACTACAAGTATTTCGATCTGCTGGAAGCGCAGGCGCGAGCGCTCCGTCATACGGAGGAGAATGCTACGATCGTGCGCATTACATTCACCGTTGCGGATATTGCGGAGAGTGTGAACGGTTGACGGGTCAGGCAGATTCCTGCATTACTCACGTTGGCGCGCATACCCTACTAATTCGATAAAGCCTTTCCCTTTAACCGGCGTTCGGAAGCCTGGCGGGGAAAGGCTTTCTCCATTGAGCGTACAAGCTCCTTCCCAGATCGCTTGAAGCGGTCCGAGGATCTGCATTTCCTGATCGTGCAGAAGGGGAATGACGTGCAAATTCATCGACAATTCAGGGAGTTGGATCTGCCATTCCACGGGGTATGTAATCCCTGTAGTCGGGCTTCTCCAATAGCTGAGCGGGTGCAAGGCGACGTTCTTCGTTGTAGTGATAACGCTGTCCTTCCCAATGAGCTTGGCTATAGGGACGTCAGGCGTGCTGGAGCCCGTCGGGAGCCGCTGATTGATCAGAAGCTCGCGTCCATCCTCCAATTGCAGCCCGAACCAATTCCACCCTGACCCATGGAGCAGTCCATAGTCCCGCCCCCACTGATGATCAAACCACCCCTCGCCCAACAAGGTTTCCGTTACTCCAGACGATTGAAGTTGTCCGACTACTTGATTTCGAGACATCGAATAGTACTGGTGTCCATTCAACTCTCCACGTTCATCTATGATCGAAATGGGTTTTTCAGGGATGAATTGCAGGTTAAGGCGGGAGGATTCGTCATGAATATGGATATGGAAGTTCGGATGATCCTCCGAGAATACCCATTGTGACTGCCCATATTTCAGCCGGGTCGGGGAAGATTGGACAGAGGCTTGAGGCATTAATAGGTGGGGAGCCGGGATCGTTCCTTGAAGGAGAGTCTTATACTGCCTGTGGGCTTTCCAGTCTGTAGGATGGAGCATGAGATAGAGCGGGAGGTACAAGCTAACCATCTGGAAGACCAATGTTCGATCTATATACGAGCTTGATTCGGATTGTCCCTCATCCAGTCGATGGAGGGAATGGATCATATAGTGGCCTTTGGGGGCAGGCAATTCCCCGACCTGGAACCATGACGTCATCCAAGTATAACGGTTCCCACGGTCCCCTGTGAGAAACGCATAGCAATACCACCATTCCATATTCGAGTAAGGATGGTCGGCCTTATCTTGGGGAAAAGAGATCGAGCGTTGTTCGTTATTTTCGTCGTTCACAAGGTACACCCCCACTTTTTTGCTAACAAGATATGTGGGCGCGGGGAATGGCGGAACTTGGCTATGAGGGGATTATTATCAGAACAGGGCAATCGTAGACCTAATAAATCCTCGACCGATCCAGCTTCCCGTGTCCGGTCGTAAGGGCGGCGCAGAACTCCGTGAGGCTGTGGCCGGTTTTCTTCTTGAACATTTTACCGAATGAATGCACGTCCGCATAACCAACCCGATCGGCAATTTCGCTTATGCTGAGACCACTCTGGATCGCCAGTTCTTTGGCCGCTTTGACCCGGAGCCAGATCTGGTACTGCATCGGAGAGAGTCCGAACGTTTTGCGGAAGAGCGGGATGATATAGCTTCGACTAAGATTAGCGACTTTCTCCAATTCCTCGAACTGAATCTCGCGATTGAAGTGCTCCTGAATGAAATTTTTGATCAGAATCATCTTGGCCTTCCCTTGGTGCTGCTTGCCGGGAGGGGCTTGTTCGCGTTTCCACTTGGAGAGATCGGCCAGCACTTGCAGGAGCAAGCTCTGACACGTCATCTGGTTGTCCAACCCGGGCTGCTGGTAGTGGGTCACAAGTTGGGTCAGCATGCGGTCTACCGGATGGTCGGCGTAATTGCCGCAGTAGTGATCCTTGTCAAACAGGGCTTCGAATGGAAAGTCGCTGTCTCCGAAGTGGAACAAGAGTGAGATGCACACATAAGGCTTGCCCTCCAAGGTGTAGATAGAGTTCTGCTCATAGGGGCGGTGGACGACCACATCCCCCTTCACGGTTCGGTACGTCTGGCCGCTGATTTCATAATCGGCTTCCCCGGCAGCCACGTATTGCAACGCATAATGCTTCAAATAACGAACGGGCGCATGCCAGCCTTTAGGGGCGTTAAATGTATGGGCGAGCGTGATGTAAGGGGGGAAATAGTAGTCCTCCAAGTACTTGATCGAGTCCTGTGGAGATAACGAGATTAGGTCAACATCCCGGGGGTTCGACATTGCATCCAGCGCTCCTTCGTAGATCACCATATTTATTTTTAGTTTATCATAATATTGGATACCAAATCATACATTCCGTCTAACTACAGAAGCAAGCCGATCACGTACAATGAGGTCTATAGGGAGCGGTTCAACCGCTTTACGCTACTGGTTGAGAGAGGTGTTCTTATGGATCAGAAAGTCAGCTCTGTCGAAATTCCATACGTGGATGCGCAACAGCAGGACTGTATTACCGAGGAGCAGGCTCAGTTTTTTAAGGATAACGGGTTTCTTGTTCTACGCAATGTCATTGTAGGTGAAGAGCTCAAGCAAGTGCAAGCGGACATGATGGAGTTAACTGAGCTAGGGATGGCTGGCGTGGAGAATAATTCCGACTACATGTATGGCAAGGGTAGGAAGACGGGCGGCAATGTATTAAGACGGATCGAATATGTGATCGATAAAAAAGACCCAATGAAAACGCTGCTCGGCAATCCATTCATTCTTCGCTCCGTTGAGAAACTCCAAGGCCGTAATTTCATTCCTACATGGGATTCTATGGTGCTGAAAATGCCAAATGAAGGGATTATCGTACCTTGGCACCGGGATTCCGAAGTCCCGTATGGGGCGGTGGATCCGAAGCCAATCTTCAATGTGGATTTCTATATGGACGATGCCGATCTCAAATCTTGCTTATGGGTTATTCCTGGAAGCAACAAGTGGGACGAGGCCGCGGTGAAGGAGCGAATTCGTCGGGATGCTGATTTCGACACGTCGGACGCGATCCCGGTACCGCTTCGTGCAGGCGATGCCATCTTCCACGACATCACCGTGTTGCATGGATCGCCGGCTGGGGACGGGAACGCGCTGCGGCGGACCGTCTACTACGAGTTCCGAGAGTGTGAGACGGAGTTCAAGTATGGCCCCCACGTTCAAGCGTATATTCCGATCAAGCAGCAGATCTTGCTCGCCTGTATGGAGCGACGGCGAAACGACCCGGCCTTCAGCCATGAAACGCCGTTCGAATATCGTCCATACGGTCAATTCGAGGTTACTTCCGTGCAAGCGCCAGACACGTACCGCATCCCTCACGGGGAGTATTGGAGAAGCAAATCTTAATTTTTTACAGAGAAAGAAGCTTCCATCCCTGTTTTGGCGGGGTTAGGAGGCTTCTTTGTTTAATGGATATGGAATGGATCAAATTTGGTGATGAACCTAGGTGTGCCGGGCCGATGGAAATGTGCATGGAACTTCTGAATGGGTGTATGCTTAGGGTCAAGCCAATGGTAGTAGTAACGTTCAATTTCTCCATCACGGTCTACAGATTCGGAAATGAGCATATAAGAGTCATCACAAAAAATAATCGTTTTCCTTCTCACATACGGTGGTTGGTCGGGGTCGCGAACTGGCTACTCGGAATTCCTAGGGATATTCAATTTCTCCAGATAAAAGGTCCAAGTATGTGCGTCCATTTCTTCTTCCGGTGTCCACTGTCCAGCTCTTCCCCCAAGAGTCTCCTCATACAAACCGTTATATTTCTTCATATAGTACTCATTTTGTTCCTCAGCCACTTGCCGTTCACTCTTATCATGAGTATTCTCGGAACGTCCAGTTTCATACATCGCTGCAACTTCGCTAATCTGGTATTGTTTCCCATTAGGAGAAGTGAAGGTAGTGTCTGGTGAGAAGTATAGATTCTCCCTTTCATAGGAACGCGAGATGCCACCGAAACGTTTTTGCTGAACCCACTTATTAATTGTAGTCTGGGAAACCCCAAAAAACTTGGCTAAATGTTTGGTTGTATATCCCTTTAATTCAATTGGTGGAGGGTCAGGTTGTGCATGTGCAACTTGTACGGGATTTAATTTGCTGACCGAATACGCTTCATTCGCAGCATGATGAAGTAAATGAACCAGCTGGTTCCTGAATTCCACTCGGTTCTCAAAAATAGTTTCGTTCCAATCTCTAGATAGTGCGTCGCTGTTACGCATAGACAAGGTCAGCACTTTGAATAGCAGCATGCTGTACTTGTCATCCTGAATGATTCGATCAACGATCTCATCGGTATGGTCGGTAAACTCAGTATGTTCAAAATAAGTTAAGGCCATTGTTATCACCTCGTACCAAAAAATACGCACGACCCTTGTGAAAGTGAAAATATTACGAATCAATGATATGATTTGGGCGATGCTGTAACGCATTCGCGTGCCGATTACCAATCACTATCGAAAGGTTCGGATGCCAATATGAAACTAACAATTGATGCCATATACCGAGAATATCGTACCTTGCTTCTCTCCGTCGCTTACCGGATGACGGGATCAATGGCTGAGGCGGAAGACATCGTACAGGATCTATTTCTTACTCTGGCAGAGACAGAATGGTCCTCGATCCAGCACATGCGAGCGTACTTGCTCCGAAGTGTAACGAATCGTGCCCTGAATGTATTGAAATCGTCGAGACGCAAGCGCGAGATGTATGTGGGACCGTGGCTGCCGGAACCAGTAGCGGGGCTTGCTCAGGATGATCCGGAGAAGCAGGTGCTGCAGGCAGAGGATATGTCCTATGCTTTGCTGGTACTGCTGGAGCGGCTAACGCCTGATGAACGTGCGGCTTTCCTGTTGCGCGACGTGTTTGGATTGAGCTATACCGAAGTGGCCGAGGCCATGGAGAAGACGGAAGCGAATTGCCGCAAGCTGGTCAGTCGCGCCAAGTCGAAGCTCGGCCCGGACGAGCCGAGCCAGCTTCCGGCGAACCGCGATCATGCGAAGGTATGGGTGCGTTTGTTCAAGCGGGCCACGGAGACGGGACGATTCGGCGAGCTGCTGGAATTCATCCGAGAGGACGCAATCCTGCTGACGGATGGCGGCGGCAAAGTGCGGGCTGCAATTAATCCGATCGCCGGTTCCGCGAGAATCGCTGCTTTCTTCGAAGGAATTACGGCCAAGGGTGTGATGTCCGGAGAATGGAGGCAAGTGGATCTCGGCGGCGAGCCGGGGGTAGTCTTGATTATCGATGGCATCGTACGGAAGATACTGCATGTAGCCTGGGATGCGGCAGGGAATATTCGGGAAATATATATGGTCATGAACCCGGACAAACTGACTCGAGTCATTAGATAAATTTCAGTGGTCAATTTGTCACAGACTTACCTCATTAGTTGTCTAGTACATGAGCGTTAATCAAGACGCATCTAAGAATGGAAGGGGCATGTGCAACATGGAGCTAAGATTCAATCACCGTCAAGTGAACCCGGAGGTTTATCAGCTGATGCTGAAGTTCGAGCAATGGATCAGCCACAGTGAATTGGAGGCCGAGTTATACGAAATTATTAAGATTCGGGCTTCCCAAATCAACGGCTGCTCGTATTGCATCGATATGCACACAAGTGCGTTTCGCAAGATGGGAGACAACGACCAGAGGCTTGCGCTGATAAGCGTTTGGAAGGAGAGCCCTTGCTTCACTGCTCAGGAGAAGGCAGTGCTGGAGCTGACGGAGGCGATAACCCGCATCTCGGAGAACGGGGTACCCGATTCGCTGTACAACCGAGTGAGGGAGCATTTCAGCGAAAAGCAATACATGGAGTTGGTTGTAGCCATTAATACAATTAATTGCTGGAATCGGATTGCGATCTCGACGAACATGTTTCCGGGTTGTTTCGATATACATGACTAGCATATGGTTCAAATGGGGAAAGCCGCGATCACCGATCGAGGCTTTTCTTAACGATTCAGAATGATTAACTTCGCTGATTGTTCATCGTCTCTGTAAACGCACGGCGTCAAAGGACGCCGTTAGGCGATTATCCAATTCAGGGCAGGTTCGAAAGTTTAGAGTGATGAAATCACCTTAATATAATCATAAGCAACTCAAACGTAGCCCGCTCAGCACGATTCTTAATCCGCTAGTTACCGATCTGCTCTATACTAAAGAGAACGGTCGGAAGGAGGATTCCATTGACTCTACAACAATTAAAGTATGTGATAGAGGTTGCGAATCAAGGGTCTATCAATGAAGCGGCCAGGCGATTGTTTATTTCTCAGCCTAGTCTGTCCAATGCAATAAGGGAACTGGAAGAAGAGATGCAGATAGCGATATTCGAAAGGTCCAACAAAGGAATCTCACTCTCGAAAGAGGGGGTTGAATTTCTAAGCTACGCGAGACAAGTAGTCGAGCAGGCTGAATTGTTGGAGAGTCGCTACCTCAACGCCAAGCCGTCCCCCCAGCATTTCTCGGTTTCCACACAGCATTATGCCTTCGCGGTGAATGCCTTTGTGAATCTGGTGCAGGAGTATGGCCAGGAGGAGTACGAGTTTGCGTTGCGCGAGACCAAAACCTACGAAATCATCGAAGATGTCAAAAGCTTACGCAGCGAGATTGGGATTCTATATCGGAATGACTTCAATGGGAAAATCATCAACAAGCTGCTGAAAGCGGCAAACCTGCAATTTACCAGCTTATTTACGGCGAGACCGCATATTTTCATCAGCATTAGGAACCCGTTGGCCAAGCAATCCATCGTATCCATAGAGCAGCTCCAGCAGTATC
The DNA here is from genome assembly GCF_056401635.1 of Paenibacillus sp. P4_E11. Taxonomy (NCBI): domain Bacteria; kingdom Bacillati; phylum Bacillota; class Bacilli; order Caryophanales; family Paenibacillaceae; genus Paenibacillus; species Paenibacillus sp. P4_E11. The sequence continues at coordinate 43,609 of NZ_JBFUIX010000033.1, forward strand.
CGTATCTTTCCTTCGATCAAGGGGAGTACAATTCCTTTCATTTCTCGGAAGAGATTCTCAGTACAATGTCCCATCGGAAAAGTATTCGTGTGAATGACCGCGCGACCCTGTTTAATTTGCTGATCGGGTTGAACGGGTATACCATTTCGACAGGCGTGCTGAGCGCGGATCTGAATGGCAATGAAATCATTCCAGTCCCACTTGATTATGAGGAAGTCATTAACGTCGGGTGGATCTCCCATCGGAATATATCGCTTTCCAAGCTCGGACTTGCCTACATCCAAGCGCTCGAGCAGATTTTATCCAAGTAACCTAGCTATATCCGCAGGCTATATCTAGCTATAGTTTATTCGATTTACGCTATAACCAACAATCCGTGATAACCTTTTTGTAAACAACCGCAAGTTGCGAAAATTTGACGTAGAGGTGTTTACAAAATGGTGAAAAGCAGTGTGTTGGGTTATCCGCGTATAGGTATGGACAGGGAATGGAAAAAAGCGCTCGAGGCGTTCTGGGCCGGGAAGATCGGCGAATCGGAGTTTCACCTTCAACTGCAGGACATCCGTTTGAATCATTTGCGTAAGCTGCAGGAGAAGGGCATCGACTTCATTCCGGTCCATGATTTCAGCTATTACGATCACATCTTGGATACAGCAACGATGTTCGGACTTGTTCCGAAGCGCTTTTCCTATGAGGGTGGCGTCGTACCGTTATCGGTCTATTATGGTATGGCTCGGGGGACGAAGGATGCTACGGCAAGCGAAATGACCAAATGGTTCAACACCAACTATCACTACATTGTACCGGAATTAGATGGGGCACAACCGGTGCTCACGGTGAATAGACCTCTGGAAGCTTACCGGGAGGCCAAGGAGAAGCTCGGGATTGAAGGCAGACCGGTTATCGTCGGACCGCTGACCTTCCTCAAGCTGGCGAAAGGATATGCTCCATCGGAGACCGATGTTTGGCTGGACCGATTGCTGCCGCTGTACGTACAGATTCTTCAAGAGTTGTCGGCAGAAGGTGTTGAATGGGTACAGATGGACGAACCTATTCTTGTCACGAAGTTAAGTGGGGCGGACGTGGAACGACTGAAGACCATCTATGAGACGTTTGCCGCAGCCGTGCCTAATATAAACATTATGCTGCAAACTTACTTTGAATCGGTGGAGCACTACAGCGACGTTGTGGCGCTGCCTGTTCAAGGAATAGGCCTTGATTTCGTGCATGGGTTCTCCGGTAATATGTCGTCGATCGAAGCGCTAGGGTTTCCGGCAGACAAGGTTCTAGGTGCAGGCATCATAGACGGCCGCGGCATCTGGAAGGCGCCGCTACGCGGTAGACTGGCGCTTCTGGATGAGCTTAGTGAGTATGTAAAGCCTGAGCGTATCATCGTCCAAACGTCATGCAGCTTGCTTCATGTTCCGGTATCGGTAGGTCAGGAGAAGAAGCTCGTGCCGGAGCTGAAGGGTGCTCTAGCCTTCGCTGACGAGAAGCTGGATGAGCTTGTCTTCCTAGCGCGAGCCTTCACCCAAGCTGGGGCTGAACTCTCAGGTGAACTTGCTGACAACGATCTTGCTCATGAGGCACTGAAGCTTTCAAGTGAGCGCAATCGCCATGACATTCAGCAGGCTGTAGCTGCTGTTAGCCATCAGAAGCTAGAACGGAATCGGCCCTTTGCTGAGCGCCATACGGCTCAGCAACAAAAGTGGCAATTGCCGATTTTTCCAACGACGACAATCGGTAGCTTCCCCCAATCTGCAGAGGTGCGTAAGTCTCGTCAACTGTGGCGCAAAGGGGAATGGAGCGATGACCAGTATGCCAACTTTATCCGCGAGCAAATTGATATCTGGATCAAGCTGCAGGAGGATGTCGGCCTGGATGTTCTCGTACACGGCGAATTCGAGCGGACAGACATGGTTGAGTTCTTCGGTGAGAAGCTGGCTGGCTTCGCGTTTACACAGAACGGATGGGTACAATCGTATGGTTCTCGCTGTGTGAAACCACCGGTTATTTATGGGGATGTGGCGTTCACGGGGGAGATGACGGTGGAAGAAACCAGGTATGCCCAGACGCGGACCGAACGCCCTGTGAAAGGGATGCTGACCGGACCGATTACGATCATGAATTGGTCGTTCGTCCGTGAAGACATCCCGCGTGAACAAATCGCATATCAGCTGGCCTACGCGCTTAGACAAGAAGTGGAGGCGCTAGAACAAGCGGGCATCGGCATGATCCAAGTCGACGAGCCTGCGGTCCGCGAAGGGCTGCCGCTCAGGGAAGAAGAGCAAGCCAGTTACTTGGAGTGGGCGGTCCAAGCATTCCGCATGGCTACTTGCACGGTGCAAGATACAACGCAAATTCACACGCATATGTGTTATTGCGAGTTCCACGATATGATTGATTCGATCTCCGCGATGGATGCTGATGTGATCTCGATCGAGACGTCTCGCAGTCATGGCGAGCTAATTCATAGCTTCGAGCTGAACACCTACGAGCTGGGCATCGGTCTGGGCGTATACGATATTCATAGTCCGCGTATCCCGAGCGTAGAGGAAATGACGAGTATGATCGAACGAGCCTTGCGTGTCCTGGATCCCAAGTTATTCTGGATCAATCCGGATTGCGGCTTGAAAACTCGCGGCTTCGAAGAAACGATTGCTTCCTTGCGCAACATGGTGGAGGCGACTCGGATCGCACGCGCGAATCATGGACCGGAAAAATTAGCTATACTCAAATAAACCCGCAAAAACGAGAACCGATCCATTGAGGGTCGGTTGTTTGCGCTGATCCAATTTTGGGCCTATTCCGGTAAATTGACTGTAGCCTCTCCGATTCGGACTGGATGATATGAAAATAAACAATTCAACCTTGAACTCTGAAGAAGTCGCAAATATGATTAAAATAAGAAGAACTGTCCGTAAGGAGATGCAATAATGCAAAATAACGAACGCATGCTAGAGGAAGCCGTGAAGATGGAGCTGATGGAAGCGGTTCGAGGTGGTGACTTTCACACGGTGAAGACGATCATTGGTAGGCAACCAGCGTTATTGCATATACCTGTGCCATACGCGGACAACGGAGGACCGCTGAGCTACTCTGCTCAATGCGACCATTTGGAGCTGGTCGAACTACTGGTACAGCTCGGTGCGAAAGATGTGCAACAAGCTCTTTCGAGAGCATGTATGAAAGCCAACCGTGCCGTCGCGGAATTTCTCGTGAAGCAAGGGGCTCATCCAAACGGCCTCTATTCAGACCATGCAACCCACTACGGACCCGTCATCTTGGCCACGTGCGAGGCGCTCAACCCGGACGGACTGCGATTGATCCTCGATTTGGGAGCGGACCCCAATGTGAAATACTTGACTTCTGAAGGCAAGGTGCATTCCCCTTTTGGCTTCCTACTCGGCGGTTACATGAGGCAACCCCAGAGAAAACACGCTTGCCTTCAGGTATTAAAGGACGCCGGTTGTGAATGGGAAGAGACGCCCATTACCGCTTTCCACCAAGGCCGGCTGGATTACTTGGAGCACTATTATCGCGAAAGCCCGGACCTGATTCATCGCCGATTGCAGGCGCAGGACTTGTATTCCCCCGACAAGGGCTTCAATGAAGCATCGGTGCTCGCACCGATTGAAGGTACGACCCTGCTGCACTTGGCTATGGAATACGATGAAATTGAGATTGCCCAGTGGTTGCTGGAATGCGGAGCCGACGTGAATGCTCGGGCGGACCGTTCCGCGAACCGAGGCAGCTCGGAGGGGCACACGCCGTTATTCCATGCTGTACTCGCCTGTGGTTCTCCGTCGGACAAGCGGACGCAATTCCTTCTTGACCGTGGCGCCGACCCCTCAATCCGAGCGACAATCCGTCATCCAGACAGTGGTTGGGCGGAGAGAGCCGGTCAGGTTTTCGAGAACGTAACCGCGCTAGATTACGCCTTGCAATTCGCGAATGCTCCCGAGTGGTGCAATCGCGACTCGATCAGATTGTTGGAGGCATTATAAGTCATAACTGGTATGGATTCGAACAGAGCAACATTAATTCTAGAAGCAAGTGATTAAGGACGAGACAATTTAATTACAACAGGCCACCGATTTTGAACGGTGGCCTGTTGCGTTAACGGATAAGATAGTTCCTTATAACGAATTTGTATCTGTCCAGCAAACTACGACGGGGATAAAATGATGTATATCAATTTTAACTTCTTATATGGAGACGTAGTAGTAACCCACAGTGATGATAAATAATCGTTCCGAAATGAGGGGGAATATGGATTCGTGAATGGTGATGACTTTCATGGAGATACCAGTTGTTCAGCCATCGTCACCACGCTTCGAGCCGCCGGTTGTGTTTTCGCCGAAGAGGAGACCGGGCTGCTCATATCCGCGGCAGGGACGCCGGCCGACCTCGCGCGCATGGTGGACCGGCGAGTCGCTGGTGTGCCTCTCGAGCACGTCATCGGCTGGGCGGAGTTCTGCGGTCTGCGGATAGCGGTGGACCCGGGAGTCTTCGTCCCTCGCTATCGTACCGAGTTTCTTGTCCGCCAGGCTATCACCCTCGCCCGGCCAAGAGCCGTAGTGGTGGACCTGTGTTGCGGTTCGGGCGCTTTGGGCGTCGCGCTGGCTTCTGATCTGGAACGGATCGAGCTGTACTCCGTCGACATCGACCCCGCTGCAGTGCGGTGTGCCCGTCGCAACGTTACTGCTGTCGGTGGTCACGTATACGAAGGTGATCTCTACGAGCCGCTGCCCGCTACGCTGCAGGGCCGCGTCGACGTCCTGATCGCTAACGCACCCTATGTGCCCACCGAGGCGATCAGGCTGCTACCCCCGGAGGCCCGCTTACATGAGGCACGGGTGGCGCTCGACGGGGGCACAGATGGGCTTGACGTCCAGCGACGGGTGGCAGCTGCGGCGCCAAACTGGCTGGTACCCGGCGGTCACCTGCTGATCGAGACTAGTGAGCGGCAGGCGCCGCAGACCGCCGAGATCTTGGCTCGCAACGGGCTGACTCCGCAGGCGGTCAGTTCCGAAGAACTGGACGCCACTGTGGTCATCGGAACCAGACCAGCTTTTTATAGCCGATTGGGTGGCTAGCCCTATCCATGCAGGTAGCTAAGCAATTTGTTAAACAGTAAGAGGTTTAATTATGATAGTATGGTCTGAGAAATAGGATATCATCTCGCGGAATAAGGTGATGACTGTGGAAGGACGAGGACATATAGACAACCGGGAGCTGATCGGTCAGTTCCAAGCTCTTAGTCGTGACACGAAATGGGAGCAAATCAATAAGATTGATCTGCAATTTAACAGCCAACACCCCCAAGGAATGGTTCGGATCGGGGACCTCTACTATATTTCCTCGGTTGAACTAGTCGAATATCCTGTGCTGTATGATCAGCCCGAACACGGTTATGACCGTACAGAAGGGAAGGGATTCGGCCACTTGTTTGTGTTCGACAAGCATGGGGAGCTTGTGAAGGATGTGCTGTTGGGTGAAGAAGGAATCTATCACCCAGGAGGTATTGATTTCGATGGTTCTACGCGAAAAGGACAATTCGAGTCACTTCGTAGATTATCAAGATGGTCATTATGTAGGTGAGGGGACCATGTTGTTGAGCGGGATAGCCGGTATGCCCAATCCTGCAGGTACTAATTCCAAGCCTAATGTGATCACCCGCAATCCAGTGTTCGTTGCGAGCGCAGGTAGGGAAATAAGGCTTTACGCAGTGCCGGATGATGATTACGGGTCTTTGCTGATATGGGAAACGAGCAATCTGAGCCGTAAGAAAAGATAGCCGACTGCATACTAATGAACTCTTCGGTCCTCGGAGAGTTCATTTTACTTCTGCTGTGAATGTAATCTGATTATTCCTACTAGTTCTTCAAAGCTGATCTTATGCTCAACCATATCAACGGTAAGATCCTCGGCTTGCTTATGCTCCATTCTAAAGCTCAAGCCATTATAATTCAGAAAAACAATAAGTGCAGTAAAGGCGGTTCGCTTATTCGCATTATGAAATGCGTGATTTTGCCCTAAGGATTCAAACAGGGCCGCGGCTTTTTCGAATAGTGTTGGGTAAGCATCGTCACCAAGAACAGTAGTTTGTGGACGAAACACTGCTGATTCTAGTAGGCTTTGGCTCTTGACTCCGATTTGTTCTCGAGGGCTGTATTTCTGAATTACAGCTAAGTTAATTGCGACCACCTCTGGTACAGAGAGAAAACGGATCGGTTTCATTATCTATCCTTTAATCCCTTCAACGTTTCATCATACTCACTCATTACTTCCGCAAGTGTATCCAAAAAGTCGACACTGATTCCCGGCGGCAAAGATACTTTTTGAATCTTTTTAATTACGATTTCTCCTTCACTTTCATGTACATCAACACGAACGGTATCTCCTACATCTAGGCCAACCTGTTTTAAAGCCTCAGTCATAGTAATTCCAAGGCTATTTCCGAATTTTGACACTTTGCGTTCCATATTTATCACCCTGCTCATTGTATTCTCCTATTAGCATTAATGTTCAACTGTTATAACAATTATACATGATTACGGAGAAAATTAAACACAGGTTTGATATTCACTCTTCACTTGCCAGAAACTTTCCTGGGAAACACGAAGTAACTGATCGTAATGACCAGATCGATGCCCAACACGACCGACCAGAGCTGGATGACTCCGTTCATAGACTCTGTCCTGGAAGCATCCTGAATCAGATAGATCGTACCCGCCAGTAACCCTGCGCCGATCAAATAAGCCACAAGATGTTTGACCCATCCTTTCGCATAATGCTTGGCATGATCAAGTCCAACCCGTCTAACCGGTTTGGAACCTTGCTTGGTCACGTAATATTGGAATCGCTCATCTGCCCACTGGATCATACCTTTGCCAAAGGCTAGAGAGACGCCGATGTAGACTGCAGCAATCGCGTGCGCCGTCGTTGCAGTAGCCCCTCGCCATAAATCCACACTAGTCGTAACGAATAAGATCAGGTCCACAACCGGGGTTAGCATAAGCAGAACGAGCCCCAGTCTACGGAGCTTGAACACATATCGGGCCGTCAAGCCTGTACCAATCACGATCCAGAATGCAAGTTCACAAGCAACGATCATCCATGCCACCAAGTTCACGCCTCAGTCCTCCTTTTCGAGCTGCATTAAGTTTTACTAATCGTAGCATGTTTATTTTGGTGATACAACTGTATTATTATAATTGCGTTGGAATCGTTTTCTTGATAAAATACGGCTATGCCTAAACGAGTGGATCACGATCAGAGGAAAAAACGAATAGCGGAAGCGACATGGAAGGTCATTCTGGAGCGTGGTATGGAAGGGGCGACTGTCCGCAATATTGCCGAGGAAGCCGGGCTGTCTCTGGGATCGTTGCGCCATTTTTTCACGACTCAGGATGAATTGCTGGATTATGCGATGAACCTTGTAAAGGATAACGCCTTGGCCCGAATCAACGAGATCGCCGTACAAGAACTGCCGCCTAAGCAGAAAGTGTTGGCCATGCTGCTAGAACTCGTGCCATGCACGGAGGAGACGAGGGCCGAGATGGAGGTTTGGTTTGCATTCACCGTCTACGCGAGGCATCGGAAGGACCGGTTCGACCCTCAACATGACGGGATGTATGTGGGGATGTGCAGGATGATCGACTACATGGACCACCATCGTCTGCTGAATTCGGCATTGAACAAAGATATCGAAGCGGAGAAGCTGTATGCCCTAGTCGATGGCTTGGCTCTTCATGCTATGTTAGAGCCGCAACGGCTAGATAAAGAACGAATTACCAAGGTGCTCGTGCAGCATCTGGAGTCGATAGGAAGGAACGATTCCACGCAACCATAAGGGTTAGTGGGCCCATTCACGACATCTTGCGAAAGTGCAAATCCCTGTTGGTTTCCTTCAAATACGTGAGCGCCATTCTCCCTTATGATTACATCATGAACGAACGCAATTACCTGAAGGGGGAATGAACATGTTAACACAAGCCCATTTGGACGAGTTTCACATGAACGGGTATTTAAAGGGGGATGTCGTGTTAAGCGACGCTGAGGTGGAAGTACTTCGTGAGGAACTGGATCTCGTCATGGAGGGCAAGTCGGTCAAGAAGCCTGTTCTGAACCGTAACCTGCTGGGAGACTACGAAGAGTCGGGTACGGGTATGGAAATGAAGAAGAACGAGAAAGTCGTTCAGATCGTCAACATCTGGATGGCTAGCGACGCTTATTTCCAACATGCCAAGAACGCTAGAGTATGTGAGGAAATTGCTCAATTGTGCGACACCGACACGGTTCGCATCTGGCACGACCAAATCCAATACAAGCCCCCGATTACAGGAGGGCCGACAGGATGGCATCAGGATCATCCGGCTTGGCCGGTCATCCAACCAGCTGATCTTGTCAGCGCCTGGATCGCCTTGGACGATGCTGTCATCGAGAACGGCTGTATGTGGATGGTACCGGGTAGTCACAAGTGGGGCAATCATCAGAAGTACATGGCGAGTGACGCGCAATTCATGCCTTATCATAGAGACCCATCTCAGCTTCCAGAAGGAGTTAAAGTCGAGGCCGTACCGTTCGAGATTAAGAAAGGCCAAGTCGGCTATCATCATAGCCTCACTTGGCACGGAAGCCCGCACAATCGCTCGGCAATGAAGCGGCGCGCAATCGCGGTTCACTACATGCCGGGGCATGTCCGCTACGAGCCGTCGGCCCATCATCCGATGCTGCCGTATGTCAGCGTGCAGCCGGGCGAGATTCTAACAGGCGAGCATTTCCCTGTTGTGTATGAGCGAGGCACTGTACGCTTATAATCGAAGCCAAGTCTGAGAAGTCGAAAGAGCCGTCTGCGAGGTCTATTTATGACCTTGTAGACGGCTCTTTGTGTATGGCAGCTGGCCAAGCGCCCGTTCACCTAGTTCTGCAGCTTGAATTGCGTAGGTGTCAAACCGGTCTGTTCCTTGAAGTTACGGGAGAAGTAATGAATGCTCGAATACCCCAACCGCTCGGCGATCGTCTCCATCTTCTCGCTCGTCAGCAAGTCATACTTGGCTTTGCGGATACGTTCTGCGATCAAGTATTGCTTCGGATTAGTGCCGGTCACCTTGCCGAACAGCGAAGCGAAGTAGACTGAATGGTAGCCGCATAAGCCGGCCAGTTGAGAGACCGTCCAATTGATCTCTGGATGCTTCTCAATCGCCTCAAGCGCGGGTTCGATCTTGGCAAGCTCATGCGATACCGGCTGAATCTTCAGCAGATGCCGCACAATAGCGGTCAGCAGCTCGATCATCAAGGCTCGCAAAAGCCAGGCATGGCCAGGCTGTTCGTTCTGGTATTCGTGAACCAGACGCATATGAATCGATTCGAGTCCGGGTATAGTAAAGTGATGGGGGATCACAAGTTGACTTTGGTCTTGCAGTTCCAAAACATAAGAACGGGGCTCTGTGTCCAAATCCTGCTCCGTGCAGGCTTGAATCGAATAGGCCGGGTGAACCGGCACCGGAGAATCATGGTCCATATGGAAATGCAGACTGAAATATTGGGTTGGACTCAAGATGAGGAGCTGATGCGGGCTGTCAGCGCCGTAGAATCCATAGTCTCCGCTGCGCAGACGGTATGTAGTGGGACCTAGCTGGAGCTCAACTTCCCCGGAGATCACATAGAATAGCTGGCAGTCCGGTATAATCCTCGGACCCCAAAGGGCTTGTGCCGGTGCTTCGGCACGGCTCGCGAAGTTGACCGTGGGCTTAAGACTATTCATACATCCAAGGAATGTGCTCATGGTCGCTACCTCCACCCTTCAGGTCTGATGCTTCTATTATGTAGCGTGTCATCCAACGTTGCAAGATGTTGGAATTACGATCCATAGACCGGGTTGTCGGAACGCCCAAGTGTGTCGTACTATGGAAGCATAGAACAAGCAACGGGATGAACGTATGGGTAGCGAGGAAAGGGAGCAACGAATTATGTCTAGAGGTACTAACCGAAGCAAGCGTGAAGGAAATCGAAATCGCAGTAGCAACAAAGTCAGCCGTACGATGCAGTCTATCCTACTGATGGCAGGCGTGGTATTGGTGGTTGTGGCAGGTACAGCCGGCTATTCCGTCCGTTCCGCACAAGCGCCATCTGTTGGGACTGGCAAGATGGCGCTATCAGCTCCGATCCCGAAGGCAGCGGTCGAATTCCGCATGACGGATCTGGATAACGGCTGGATTCGCTATGAAGACACGGTGGAAGTGGATGGTGTCAAAGGCACTCACACCGAGATCACAACGGACGGCGGCCTTCACTGGACACCGACGGGCAGCGGCAGCGGTACGCCCACGGCTCCAGCCCCGATGGTTGCAACTACAGATGAGTGGGCAGAACTATGGGCTGCTCCTACCCAACCGACAATAGCGAGCTTAACATGGGCTTCCCAGGAGTATAAGATCAAGCAGTCTCAGTTCGTGACGGAACGAATCGGCTGGGCGCTTGTGGATAATCAATCGGCAACACCGGTTCCCCTGCTGGTGACCGCAGACGGGGGCAAGACCTGGAACAAGGAAGTCACGCCTGAGGTGCAGAAGGCGTCGCAGGACGAGAAGAATCGACGTCAGTTTATTCAGAGTGAGGCGTTCTTGTACGATGGGGTACAGACTGCCAAGACCGTGTTGAAATCCGGGTGGAGGCTGTTCCCAGAGACGACATCACCTGGAGACGCAGTACTCGTTCGTCATGACGGGCCAGGCGAAGTGGCGTGGCAGGGGGCGACCTACAAGCTGCAGCCATTCGCAGCCGGCTACTTCACCTATCTCCCGATGTCGTTATCCGTCAAGGCAGGGACTTATAAGATTGGTGATCAAGAGCTGACCGTGAAGGCCAAGAAGTTCGAGACCCAATACTTGCAAGTGACTCAGGAAATGGAGGCCATGAAGCAGGATACCCAGCGCATTCTGGCCGACCAGAAGAAGATCGACTTGGCGCGGAGCAAGTCTGCACCGGAGTTCCTGTTCACGTCGGACTTCATCCAGCCGGTGGAAGGGATTCTGACAACACCATACGGATATACGCGCTATGTGAACAATAAGTACGATAGCTCGCATCTGGCTATTGACCTAGCTGCGAAGCAAGGCACTCCCATCAAGGCCACCAACGACGGCATCGTCGTGTTGGCGGAGACGCTCTACCTGACTGGGAATGCGATCTATTTGGATCATGGCATGGGATTATTCTCGCAGTACGCACACATGCTGGAGTTGAAGGTGAAGACCGGGGACCGGGTGAAGAAAGGCGACATTATCGGCCTAGTCGGTACGACCGGCTTCTCAACGGGACCCCACTTGCACTTCACGTTCTGGCTGCACAATGTGCAGGCGAATCCGGACCTCTTCTTCGGTACGACGCCTTTCCGTTGGCAGAGCGCGAAGTAACGCACGAATCTTAATCTTGCTTCTTTCACGGAATTGATCAGATAGGGTAGATCAATTCTATATGACAACAAGAAAACGCTTACTTTACTGGAGGGCACAAGATGAAGCTGTTGAATCGCTTTAGGACGGTCCCATATAAATTGTTTTTATCCTTCACCTTGCTGATTGTATTGACGACATTAATAGTAGGAACGACTTCCTACGTATACTTCACATCCAACTTCAACGAAGAGATCGAGAAAATACATGCGGACATGCTGGACCATACGAGTGAAATGATGGACAGCAATATATTGCAAAAAGCCGAGAAGGTGTATGTCGATCTCGCGATGAATCAGGATCTGTCGTTCCTGTTCGATAATCCGATGGAGGGCAATTATGCCAAGATTATCGATGCGCAGCGCAGCTTATCCAATGCCATTCGTCTATACCCCGACTTGTTGGAATCGGTATCCGTCTACTACAAGGGCAATCAGATCATCCTGTCTTCTCAACAAGGGATTACGTACTTGAAGGATTCGCCTGATAAGATCGTCGTGAACATCGACTGGATTCGGCAGATGGAGCAATCCCGCTCCGGGGCATTATGGATTGGAACCCGAACGGTAGCTCAGAACCTGGGGGCGAATACAGGAGGGCCGCTACTGTTTACATATGTTAGAGCGTACCCATTCACCGTCACCGCGGAGCGATCGCAAGGCTATATTGCCGTGAATATGAAAGAAAGCGCGCTGAACAGCATCATACGTTCCAATGGATCGACCGACCGGGGGCAACTGCTAATTATCGATCAACAGGGGGCGGTCATCTCAGCGGATAACAAAGCGTTGGACATCCCGGCTTCCATCGATTCGGCAACGGTGCATCGGATCATAAGTTCCAACACAGGGATGGACAACGTAATAACGGACGTAGGTGGGGTTCGCTCACTCGTTTCCTATACGACCTTGTCGACTACCGGCTGGAAGCTGATTAAGATTACATCGGTAGAGCAGTTTTACCAGAAATCGTCGGCGATTCAACGCACGCTTATTATCATCTGTCTGATAGCTACAGTTGTAGGGCTGGCGCTTGCCAATCTGTTCACAATGAACCTCTACCACCCGTTGAAAGCACTTCTGCAATCGCTGCGTCAAACATTCGATCCTACTCTACAGCAACCTGTGAGCAAGACGTTGAATGAATACACCTTGATCAATCAAGCTATTCGCTCCTTGTCCGTCAAGATGACAGAGCTGGAGACGACAGTGGAGGAGAATCGCCCGGTAATCAAGCATCATTTGGTTTCTGATCTGCTCTATCGGACGAATGGCACGCGGGAGGATTGGACGGAGAAGCTGGAGTTTTTGCAGCTGGACATGAGTGGGCCTTACTTTAGCGCGTTGTTGATTCAATTCGATGAACGGCGATTCGATGCGCTGCAGATGGAGAATAAGCAGATTATTATTTATAATCTGATTCGCGAATTGGAATCGTTGGACAATGACGGCATAAGATGCCTCGCCATCTCGTCGTCGGATACGGGCATATCCGTTATCGTTAACGCGCAGAGTAAGGACGATGCTGCTATCCACCAGGCGATTGATCAGTTGTGTGCGTATGCGTCGCAGCACTTCTTGCTGGAACCGATCACAGCAGCGGGCAGTTGGACGGAAGAGCCCATGCACTTGCGCAATTCCTACAAAGAGGCGCAGCGCTACATGAAGTTCAGTTATTTTCATCCCGAGCTGAACTGGTTACCGGATGCTGCCTTTCGGGATAAGGGGCTGTATACGGGAGCATTCCCGGAGCAGTTCTCGGATCGATTCGAGGATGCCTTGAAGAATCGGGACGAGCAGGCGGCGATTGAGGCTATTCGCGAGATCGTGAAGGAACTGCAGTCGGGGGTATACTCTGTAGAGCAATGCCACAACCAATGGCGGAGCTTCGTTGCTGTCTATCATGCCTACGTGAAGGGTGCGCATATGAAGTCCGAAGACATATTGTCCGAAGATTGGGTCCGGCGTTTCGAAGAAATCGGCAATATAGTAGAGTTTCAGGATTGGCTCACTCAGGTAGTGAGCCTCACGTTCTCTTTCATGCATGGCCGCAGCTCCAATCGATCAGCGGAAAATGTGGAGCGGGTGAAGGTGTATATTGTGCAGCACTTGGATCGTGATCTTAGCTTGAATGCGGTGGCGGATCAAGTCCAGCTTAATTCCAGCTATGTGAGCCAACTGTTCAAGGAAGAGACCGGGACGAACTTCGTCGACTATGTGACCAAGCTGCGTATGGAGAGGACCGCCCAACTGATCCTAGGGACGTCTATGACACTGGAACAGATCGCCGAGCAGGTCGGGTACAACAGCACCACATATTTGATCAAGAAATTCAAGCAAGCGTTCGGTGTCACCCCGAAGACGTACAAGTATAATCATTCGCTAGCGAATTCCAAGCAAGACTAGTCAGGATGACAATGATGACAAATTCGATCAGGGGCTAACTAGCTATGAACTACAACCTGTATTTATCCGCTCTACTCATAGTTGCTACCTGCGGCACCTTAAGTATGGCCATCCTCTCTTGGAAAAGAAGAGAGCTTCCGATTGCCATCAGCTACGGCTTGGGTATGTTGGCAGGCGCATTCTACACCTTCGGTTATGCTTTTGAGATTGTTAGCCCCACCTTGGCCTATATGCGTGTCTGGCTTCGCGTAGAATATATTGGCATTCCCTTTGGCTCGATGCTATGGATGATTATGGTATTGCAATATACGGGCCGTCAAGCGTGGGTACACAAATGGGTTGTTGCGTTGCTGCTGGTCATTCCCATCACTACGCTTGTGGCTCATTATACGAATGAATGGCATCATTTATTTTATAAGAGTATGACGCTCGATAGTTCGGAGAGCTTTCCGCTGGCTTCCTTGATTAAAGGGCCCTTGTATTGGGTGCATGTGACGTATGCGTATTCCCTGTTTATAGTGGGTATGGGTTTCTTGATCCAAATGTATCGAAAAGCGACGCCTCGAATGAAAAAGCAAACGGCTTTAATGATGATAGGCTCCTGTGGACCCTATGGCGGTACGCTTCTCTATTTAAGCGGGGTTACCCTCATCCCTATCGATTTTACTCCATTTGGATTTGTTTTCTCAGGTGTATTTTATATGTGGGGGATTTATCAATTTAATATGTTGAGGCTGGCTCCATTTGCAATGCAAAAGGTGTTTGAATCGATGCAGGATGCGGTCATTGTACTGGATTTGGATCATTCTATTGCCAGCTTTAATCAGTCAGCAAGTCAGGCAATTGAAAGTTTAAATCGTAATCATGTCGTTGGACAGCCAGCTGAACATATCTTCTCCTTGTATCCCAAGCTGTTGGAGAGGCTTATGAAGCAAGAGCCATCCTCGGAGCAGAAAGTGCAAATTACGGGACAAGCGGATGCCAAATTCTATAATGTTCACGTATCGCTTATCCATGACAACAATCAAAAACCCGTGGGTAAAATGCTTTTGTTAAGTGATGTAACGGATACAGTTCGCAACGAGGAAGCACTGCTGTATAAATCAAGTCAGCTGGCAGAGCTGAATACATTCAAAGACAAGATGTTTAACGTGGTTGCCCATGATATTCGCGATCCGCTTGCCGTACTCATCAACCTGATGGAGCTGATGGAAGAGGAGATGCAGTCTTGTGGCGAGAGCCATGATGAAATCGTCCATGAAATGGGGCATCAAATTCAGAATACGTTCACACTAGTAGAAAGCTTGCTGGAATGGTTTCAGAGTCAGAGGGGCGGCATGGTGTTTAACCCGGTGATAAGGGATTTGGCCCGCACGGTTCAGACGAATGTGCGATTAATGCAGGTTCGAAGTATGAGTAAAAATATTAAAATCATATCGGACATACCGGATAACCTATATGTATTCGCAGATAAAGAAATGCTAGATTTGATTATCCGCAATCTACTCTCTAATGCGATTAAATTCACAGAAAATGGGGGAAGTATTCGGTTAAAGGCGGATGATACAGATGGGCAAATCATTGTCTCTGTAAGCGATACAGGATCAGGCATTCCGGCGGGTCAAGCTGAATCTTTATTGCACGAAGCCTATCCGGTCTCGACGCCCGGAACAGCCGGAGAACGAGGTGTCGGGCTGGGACTTACCCTATGCAGAGAATTTGTTCGCTTGAATGGGGGAGAGATATGGTTTGACAGCGCCCTAGCGCAAGGAAGCACCTTCTATTTCTCCCTCCCCACGCCTCCTATTGCTTCCGCTCAAACTGAYCATCAGGATAGAGCCCGCATTTCGCATGTGAACGACATGCGAAATGCGGGAAGGAGGGAAAGCATGTGAAGGTTGTACTTATCGATGACGAGAAGGGCATGCATATCATTATGAAGCGAATGCTCGGCAAGGTGGATGAGGTCGAGATTGTGGGCAGCTTCCTGGAAACGCCGACGGCGTATTCGTTTCTAGCGAACCAAGATGTGGATTTGATCTTTATGGATATTAATATGCCGAAGGAAAGCGGCCTTGAGTTTGCCGCGCGGTTAAGAGAGAACGGCAGACAAATGAAAATTGTGTTCGTGACTTCCCATAAACAATATGCACTGCCTGCCTTTGATGTGTATGCCTTTGATTACATAGTAAAGCCCATTAATCAAGAAAGGCTTCTTCATACTGTCCAAAGGGCGCTTTCCGAAATGTCTTCAGACAAAGGATCGGTGGAACAGGATAGTTCCTCTATGCGAGTCATGTTTCATTGTTTGGGCGGTATGGAGATCCGAGATGCCGAGAACGGGTTAGTCAAGTGGAAGACTAGCAAAAGTGCGGAGCTTTTCGGCTATTTGTTAATACATAAAGGAAGACTTGTATCCAGAGCGAGAATCATCGAAGATATGTTTGGCGAGATGCCTCTAAAGAACGGCGAAACTTATCTGAACACGACTGTTTATCAGCTGCGTAAATTATTGGACCAGTATGGACTTAAGGGGAGCATACATTCCGACAGTAACTATTACGCGTTAGATCATAACCAACTAAGTGTCGATATCCTTAAATTTGAAGAAGGCTGTAAGCAGATGACTGTTGTGGATGATACCAATATCGAACAGGCGTTAGAGCTGGAGCWGCTATATGCAGGAGATTTATTCGGGGATCGAGCATTCCCTTGGGCGCGGAGCGAGGTCGAGCGACTATCGTTGATGTATACATCCCTTACCCAGCGGTTGTGCGACGCTTTATTAATCAGAGGGGATACGCAAACCGCAATCCGACTCTTAATGAGGTTAATCGCCCATAATGAGCTGGAAGAAGGAACGATGAAGCTGCATATGAAGGCCTTGGCTTTACAGAAGAACAAAGAAGCTTTGAACCGCCAATATATCGAATTCTCGGAGACCCTATATAATGAGCTTGGAATAAGCCCATCACATGAAGTAACGGCCCTGTATAACCATCTGATGTCGAAGCTGGATGAATAACATACTATAAGATTAGGTAGTCCTCACTTCGTTACAAAGTGGGGGCTATTTTGCATTTGCGAGAGTGGGGGAAGTTTCTATCATTTTGCTGTCATTGGGGGGAGTTAAACTGGTTCTTGCAGCGAGTAAGGGAGGGGTGTAGTTTGAAGGTTGTTATTATTGATGACGAAAAGGCCATGCATTTAATCATGAGACGAATGCTCGCTAAGGTGGATCAGATCGAAATTGTGGGAAGCTTCCAGGAGACCGCGACTGCATTCTCGTATTTGATGAATCATGAGGTGGACTTGATATTTCTAGATATTAGGATGCCGAAAGAAAATGGTCTTGAGTTCGCCAAGCGATTGATAGGGAGCGGTAGATGGATGAAGCTAGTGTTTGTTACCTCCTACAAAGAATATGCCCCGGATGCATTCGAAGTGAATGCCTATGACTACATCGTGAAGCCCGTTGAGCAGGGCAGACTTCATCGAACCGTGCAAAGAGTGCTTTCCGAAACATGCTGAAGTTTGTCATTTTGCTGTCAGTGGCGTGTTATAGACTTGGCTTAGTTAGGAGTAGAAAGATAGTTGAGGAGGAAGTAGAATGCGTAGATTGGGTAACAGATTAACGATCGTCTTCTTGACGATGGTAATGGTGCTGGGTGGAATTTCGGGGTTGTTGATGCCTGGGGGCGGAAAAGCGTATGCTGCGGGTTTCGCTGGAGGATCAGGTATACAAGGTGATCCTTATCAGATTGCAACCGCGGATCAGCTCAATGAGGTCAGGAATCATTTAGGAGCGGGCAATTATTTCAAGCTGACAGCCAATATTGATCTGAGCGGATACGACGGTAACAACTGGTTGCCGATAGGGGATGATTCTGCAAGGTTTCAAGGAAGCATGGACGGCAATGGTTTCAAAATAACGGGGCTCACGATTAATAAACCCTCTAGTAGCTATATAGGACTATTCGGAGTAGTGGATTCGAATAGTGTGATTACGAATATCATGCTTGAAGGTATCAATGTACTAGGTTATAGCTACGTAGGCGGCTTGGTTGGTTGGAGTATTGAGGGTGCAACAATCAGCAACAGCTACGCCGGAGGAAGTGTGAGTGTACAATCCGATGCAGCAGGCGGCTTAGTTGGTCTTAATAAGGGGACAATCAGCAACAGCTACTCCACAGCAAGTGTGAGTGGACTTCAATGGTCAGTTGTTGGCGGCTTGGTTGGTGTCAATTTAGGGACAATCAGCAACAGCTACGCTACAGGAGATGTGAATGGTTGGAGAAGCGGCGGCTTGGCTGGCGGGAATTATTCTCAAAATTCTCCAGGAACAATAACGAACAGCTACGCCACAGGAAGTGTGAATGTTGGAGATGGTGGATCTGCTGGCTTGGTTGCTTACAATTATAATGGAACAGTAACCAACAGCTACTACGACAGTCAAACAACCGGTAAATCGGATACAGGACAAGGTGATGGCAAAACAACGGTAGAGATGCAAACCCAAACTACATTTAGTAATTGGGATTTCAACTCAGAGTGGTACATGC